>DHJP01000036.1:0-209 GCA_002404395.1 Clostridiales bacterium UBA4717 | reverse complement strand
CCCGCCGCTTCCACCCGTCTGTCCCAGAGCGGCGATGTGTCCGTCAAGCCGGCGGTCACAGCTTCCTCGAACGGCACCACGGTGGAGCTGGTCAACAAAAAAATCTCATTGAAAATCATGACGCTTAACAACTCCCGCCAGAAAATCAACGACTGTCTGGGCAATCCTGTGGAAATCGGCATTGCCGTGATGTGGCGCGTGGTGGACAC
>DHJP01000161.1:5059-17404 GCA_002404395.1 Clostridiales bacterium UBA4717 | reverse complement strand
GCTTTGCCGCTCTGCCGAAGAGAGTGCCTTCGCGAATGACTTCTTCTCCGCGCTCAAGCGGGGTCAGCGCGTACATCCTGCCGTCATCGGTGACGCAGACGTTATCAAGCGCGCAAATTCGGTGAGCGCCGCGCGCTTCAAGCGCGGCAAGATGAGCGGCTTCCGCTTGCTCAAGGGCTTCAAAATCGGTTTCGCTCATTTTCATGAGCTTGGAAAATTCATTCATACATTATATAGTTGCCGCTGTGCGGCTCAGATTTGATAATTTATGCAGTGTAATTCATCGCAGCATATCAGGCGTTGACGGCTTCGTGTGCGGCAGTGCGGTTTGCTTTGTGCGCTCCGCGCGGTATCATCAACCGCACTGCGCGGTTCAGACATTCGACCGTCACTTCGTTTTTCGCCGCAAGCTCCCCGTCAAGAGAAATGCGGAAGCCCTCGGGCGCTTCGATACGCACGGACTTTGCGCGTGTATATGTAAGTATGCCTTCAAATTCGGGCGCGTCGAGATGAGTGCCGCGTTCGTAAAAGGGCAGCAGCTTCAGAAATTTCGGCAGGTGTATGGGATCTACTACGCAGACTTCTATGAGACCGTCGGTGCAGTCACTGCGAGGAGCACAATTAAAGCTTCCGCCGACGTGAGAGCCGTTTGCGAGAGTGCAGAGCAATATCTTTCCGCTCGGATTGAGTAATTTTCCGTCAGCGTATATTTTGCAACGATTTTTCATTGAAGTCATAAGTGCCTTGGCAATACCGCAATAATAAGCGTTTGAGCCGCCGATTATCGGATATCGTTTTACTTTCTGCATCGTATCCGCGACCGTGGTATCAAATCCGAAGTTGCAGACATTGACAGAATAGCGGTCGTCGATCTTCAGTATGTCTATATCTTCAGGGCAGCCTTCAAAGAGTGCGTCGACGTCGAGAAACGCCTCCTTGCCTCCGAAGTATTTAACAAAGTCGTTTCCGCTTCCGACCGGGAAAACTGCAACAGCGGCGTTTTTATGGCCTACCGCACCGGTTGCGACTTCGTTAAGCGTTCCATCACCGCCGCAGGCGACGAAGCATAATTCTTCGTTATAATGATCGTCGGCGTATTTCGATACATACGATGCCGCGTCATTCGCGCATTTTGTCACGTAATATTCGCATGAGTCGCTCCGATTAGAGCGCTCAAGCATATTTTTTATGTCAGCAGTAGCATTTTTCGGTCCGGCTTTAGGGTTAATTACAAATATATATTTCATATTGCAAGCACCTTTCATATATCTGGATCCTTCATATTATAAAATAAAGCGCGAAAAATGTCAATAGACAAAAAGCGCAGTGTGTATAGGTGCCGTATGTACTGTGCAGTGCAAAACAAAATCCCCGAACCAAATACGCCTGCAAGTTTTGAGCGATTGCGGCATATTCGGTTCGGGGATTTGTGTCTGTCAGTTTTTGCGACAGCTTACTTTTTGGTTCCGAGCATACGTAACAGATACATTGCCAACACGATGAGCGCGGCGACAACGAATATGCCGAGCATACCTTTACCCATTATCGGAAGGGTTGCGAGAAAAGCTTCTGTATTCATGATGTGCTCCTTCGTTTACGTTAAAACTTATCGATCAGGTTAAGAATGAGACCGCCGGCGATGACCGAAGCGATCTGACCTGATACATTCGTACCGATCGAATGCATGAGCAGGAAGTTCTGATTGTCCTCGGCAAGTCCCATTTTGTGAACTACGCGTGCAGACATCGGGAACGCCGATATACCGGCGGCGCCGATCATCGGGTTTATTTTCTTCTTTGAGAACAGATTTATGAGTTTTGCAAAGAGCACGCCGCCGATCGTATCAAATACGAAAGCGAACAGTCCGAGCAAAAGGATCTTGAGCGTTGCTATGTTTACAAAATCCTCGGCACGCATTTTCGAGGCGACCGTGATGCCGAGCAGGAGCGTTATGAGATTTGCGAGGTTATTCTGCGCGGTCTCAGAGAGCGAATTGAGCACGCCGCATTCACGGATAAGGTTGCCGAACATCAGGAAACCGACAAGCGCGACCGCTTTCGGAGCGAAAAGTCCGGTTATCGCGGTTACGGCGATCGGGAAGATTATACGAGCGACCTTTGATACGTTCTTTTGCTCGTAAGGCATACGGATCAGACGTTCTTTCTTTGTGGTAACAAGTTTGATGATCGGCGGCTGTACTATCGGCACGAGCGCCATATACGAGTACGCGCAAACGATTATCGGACCCATAAGATTCGCGCCTTCGCCGAGGTAATGATTAGCAACAAATATTGAGGTAGGACCGTCGGCGGCGCCGATTATACCGATCGAAGCCGATTCCTGAAGGGTGAAGCCGAGCAATGAGGCAAGACTTATCGTCATGAAGATGCCGAACTGCGCTGCCGCGCCGAACAGTAACAGTTTCGGATCGTTGAGCAGCGGACCGAAGTCGATCATTGCGCCGATTCCGATGAATAAAAGCAGCGGGAACAGCTCGTTATCAATACCGAAGTTAAACAGTTCGTCTATTATACCGATCTCGGTAACGCCGTTCACGTTCTGATTGACGGCTCCCGACATCGGAAGATTGACAAGGATCGCACCGAAGCCCATCGGTAACAGCAATGCGGGCTCCATTTCTTTTTTGATTGCCAGATAAATAAGTATTGCGCCGATCACCCACATTACCACTTGTTCCCATGTAATGTTGGCGAAATTTTCGAACAGCGTGCCGAGCAGGTCGTTCATTGTTCCGAAATTCCTTTCATATACATATAAATTAACGTATTTTTAAGTATAACCAATAAAGGGGATAAAAGTCAATTGACATTTTAAACGAATAAAATATGTGAGTGGAAAATACCGGAAAAATATATGTATATTTTGATGTATAACGGGTTTGCAAGGACAAACTTCAACGGAATATTTTTGATAAAATGCACAAATCTGCACGCCCTTTGCCATTGCATTTTGGCATTTATTGGAGTTGAAATGTGCTCCGATATCTGCTACAATTGAACCGTTCATTGAAAAAGCGGCTGAATTTCGGTTGTTTTCAATGAATTTGTGCAATATGACAACAAAAAAGGAGCCGAATCGCGCATGAATACGATTGAAAACACAAGCGCAGACAAAAATGTAAAACGGCGGCTCCCGAATGAGCTTACCGGCATGGCGCTTGCCTATCTCGGCGACTGTGTGATCGAGTTGATGGTGAGGGAATATCTCATCGGACTCGGAATGTATGACAGCGCATCGCTGAATAAAAATGCCCTTCGATTTGTAAAGGCGACCGCTCAAAGCGTGGCGTTTTCGAAGATCGAGGGCTTGCTTGAGCCTGAGGAGCTTGCTTATTTCAAACGCGGCAGAAATGCAAATGTAAAAACCCCGAAAAGCGCGACCGTGAGCGAATATCACCGTGCGACCGGATTTGAAGCGCTGTTCGGATATCTTGAGCTGACGGAGAAAAACGAGCGTAAACGCGAGCTTTTTAATTTGGCATATGCCGATGTGATAAACTCGCTTGAGTCGGACAATTAGCGAAAACAAAAAGTCCGCCGCAATGCGGCGGACTCGGGTATTTCGTGTTTTATACGCTTAACCCTCGATCACGCTTTCGGAGGTCGAGTCGGATTCAGAGTCGGAAACCGATTCGGAATCTGCCTTGGGAGCTTCGAGAGGCGTAATGTTTGAGCTGTTCAGGCTTGCGAGAATATCCTTGGTTTCTACTTTGTTTTCCGTGATATCATCAGCGAGCGCATCAAGCTGCTTGTAATATTCAACCTGGAGGAATCTCTGAGAAAGCGTGTCGATGTTTTCTTCGACGTAAGCTTTATCCTTTTCGAGGCGGCGGATTATATGATATCCGTAATCGCTCTGAACGAGATCGCTGGTCTCACCCTCCTTGAGTGCGAAGCTTGCTTCTTCAAAGGGCTTTACCATTTCATCATATGTGAAGTAGTAGCCGCCTTTGTTGCCGATCATTCCGGTGTCTTCCGCTTCCTGTGCAAGCTCATAGAATTCTTCGTCGGTAGCGTTCTTTGCCTGTTCAAGCACGCCTTCGGCAGTTGCTTTATCGGCGTAGAGAATATGCATTACTCTCACATACTCGTCGCTCATGAGCTTATCAACGATATCGGACTTGTTGATTCCGACGATCGAAGGATCCTCGTAGACCTTGGCGATCAGATTGTTTTCAAGCGTAGTGATTTCAAGAAATTCTCTGTAGAGCGCCTCGGTGAGGTTGATCTCTCTGAGCGTTGCGTCAAAATCTTCCGAACTTGACTTGAACATATTGATGTAGCTGTCGATCTCGGAGATATCCGATTCGGAAAGCGTAACGCTGTTTTTAGCTGCTTCATCCTTGATCGCATAGAACTGAGCCGCCGCATAGATGGCTTCATTCTTGAGAGTTTCCTCAGCGTTTTCGTTGTTCTTCAGAAAATCCGCGTCGCTTGAGAGGTAGTTGTTCTCAATTGTGAGGTAGAGATAGCGGTACATACCGTATGTGAGGTCGTGACCGTTTAAGGTTGCAACCACCGTATCGTCGGTGAGTCCGTCGAGCGAAGCATTCGGTGTATTACTGTCACCGTTGTTCGTCTTATCGGCTCCGCATGATGCTGTGCAAACGAGCATTACGATCACAAGCATGAGCGCAAGCAGTCTTTTCAGATTGTTTCTTATCATTGAAACGTCCTTCCCGGGAATTTATATTCCCCAAATAATAAATGCAGTTTCCCCGCAAAAGCGGGGTCAAACCGTATAAATTATACATTAGCAGACCCGCAAAGTCAATACACTTTTATATTATTTCACATAGTTTTCATACGAGCCGACAAATTTTACGGTCGGCGCAAAGTTTTGCGCGGCAATAAGCCGTGCGCAAATCTCAAAGAAAGGAATGAAGCATATGACCGAACGGAAACAGTCGATTTATATTGCGGCAACGTTGCTTTTCATGATGTTATTTATGTTGATCGCCGAAGCATTTTCGGGATTCGGCAGAATTACGCTTGAACTGCCTGCCGTGCATGAATCCGTTAAAGTCTCCGATGCGAGTCGCATTGCAACGGGTATTGATTTCGGTACTGCCGAAAATACCGCCGATGCCGTGCACGCTATTGTCAAGACGGCTCATGAGACGCTTGACGGAGACGCTGCTTCCGAGAGCATAAATGCACTCGGAAGTATACCGCTCAGCACCTATTACAAGATCGCGGTCTCATCCGGCAGGGCTTACGCGCTGACCGATGCCGAACGTGATACGGTCGCGGCGGTATGTCAGCTTGAAGTTATCGGCAACAATGCATATATCGAACAGTTTGAAAGAGAGGAGCTTAAGTATTACGAAATGCTTGCGGTGGCGCAGGTTATCAGAAATCGTCTCGGAAACGAATATTTCCCCGACACTGTAGACGGCGTCGTATACGACTCAAAGCTCGGGGCGGGCGGTAAGCGCGTATATCAGTTTGCCACCTCTCCCTACATTTTATACTGTAAGCCGAGCAATGAAGCTTATGCCGCGGTTGATGAAGTATTTTCAGACGGTATTTCGGTAATGCCCGAAAACTATCTTTACTTTTGTGCGACCTGGAACGAGAGCCGTTTTCAGAACAACAACATTGCGATTCTTAAATATCTTTCAAACGAAATGGATTACGACAAAATAGTTGCCGACGAAACCACTTTCTATGCCGGTGTAACTATTGAAGAAAACATCAGAAACGGATATGAATTCTGAAAGCATTGCTTCTTGCAGCGGTGTTTTCAAAACTGCGTTAAAAAACGGCGTGACCGAGGTCGCGCCGTTTTTGGCATAGTCAAAACAACATCAAAATCAGAATATTTTGTTATCGGATCTGTCGTTCCGGTTCGGTAAAGAGCTTATCCGAGATATTTTTCCAAACACACTAACTGCACGTCGGGAATACCGTTAAATACACAGGACACGACTCCGATCTCCTCATATCCAAGCGATTGATACAGCTTGCGTGCTCTTGTATTTTTTACATTTGTATCCATACGTAAAGCCGGACAGCCGTGTTCTTTTGCATAATCCTCATAAAATGCGACAAACGCACGCCCGTATCCTTTGCCCGTTTCAAGCGGATCGACCGTAAGAGCGTGCAGTACCATGACTTCATTATCCGTTGCATCATGCTTCCACTGTGCGTTTTTGTATTCTTTGACCTGGATCCGATTTATGACTGCCGCCGCTGTGATCTTACCGTCATCAGCCATAACGAACAGATCGCCGCGATTCAGTGCTTCTTCAGCCGTCTTTACGGTAGGATAAACATTGCGGATCCACCCGACCGTTGACAGCCCTTTTTCTTCGCCGTCGTGGATCCTTTCATAGATTTTCTCTATGCTGTTGAGATCGGATTTCTGAGCTTTCCGTATTTCCATTGCCGACTTCCTCTTTTCATAAAATGCTTTTGCAGTTTCGTTTTTTCGTATATTACGTATATTTTCTAATTATACCATGACGCTATCTGAGTTTACAATCCCTTGATAACACAAAGAAATGTAACGTTTTTGTGAACGCTGCCTGTCTTGTCGATTCGGCGGTCGTTTACGAGCGGTTTCCGTTTTACGGCACAGGTCACACATTGCGGCCGATCTGCATATGTTAATAACATATCTCATCGGAAAAAGTCGCGCGAAAGCTTTGATTGGCGAATTGCGGACCTTTGCTTTGCGTCAGCAATTTTCGGGAAACGTTTACATATTATCACGCAAGGCGGTAGCCGATGCGTGTATCAAGCTTTCCGAATTGGAGTTGTGCTTATATTTTTGAGCCGTCTCAGACGGCATGGGGATCGTTATGGAAGAAAAGAGCTTTAACTGTTCGCTTGAGCTTGCCTATCCGCCCGAGGCGGATGCACTGCATGACCGTCGTGATATCATAACGCTTTATCGCTTGTATGCGGCAAAGCTTGCGGCATTTGACAGATATCTTTACCTGAATATTGTCAATGCAGAGGAGCACAGGGTACTTGCCGATATTTATGACTGCATTGCCGTGTGTGAACTCAAACATTTTAAAATGCTCGGGCATATACTGCATCGCTCGGGGGTATCGCTTGATGTTCGCGGAGCCGTCGTCGGCGCAAAGCGCGGAGCATCCGACGGATTCTCGGACGATATTGCTGCTGAGGAAGCGTCTTCGCTTGAGTTTGCGCGTGCGGCGGCCGCGTGCGCGGACGAAAAGCTCAGTCAGCTGTACAGCCGTCTTGCGCTTGATGAGGAGCATCACGCGGAAATACTTGCAAGAGTGAAGAAACGCTACAAGGCGGACTGCTGAGTACCAGTATACTTGCCTTTGCCTGCGTTTGCACGCCGCACGCAGTAATGACCGAATTCAAATATAAAAAATAGCTTTTTTTCTATTTACATTTCTTATGCCGTGTATTAAAATTAAGGCAGCACCGCGAAGGTATCACAGATGTCCTTGCGGAACCGCCTTGAGAAAAACGGAGGAGAAATCATGAAACTATCGGTCAGCAGTTACTCTTACAGTCAGTATATAAACAACGGAAAAATGACACAGCTTGACTGCGTTTTGCGTGCACATGAGATGGGGTTTGAAGGTATAGACTTCATTGATCTTTTTGCCGATACGCTTGACGGGCAGAAGGAGCTTGCAAAGCGCATCCGCGAGGAATGTGAAAAGTACGGCATTGTGGTCGTTGCGTATACTATCGGGGCAAACCTTTTTAACGGGAACCGCGACCGCGATCTGCGGGAGATCGAAAGACTGCGCGGTCAGCTTGAAGTGGCAGAGATACTCGGCGCGAAGATCATGCGTCACGATATCTGCCATAGCCTCACCGGAGAGGGTGTCGGCAGATCGTTCTACACCATGCTTCCGACCATAGTTGAAAACGTCCGTGCAGTCGCCGATATTGCCGCGGATAAGCATATTCGTACCTGCACCGAAAACCACGGCTTTATTTCGCAGGACAGTACGAGAGTTGAGGCACTGTTTGCCGAGGTGGGACGCGATAATTTCGGACTTTTGGTTGACATAGGAAACTTTGCGTGCGTTGATGAGGACAGTACGCTTGCGGTATCGAGACTTGCGCCGTATGCGATCCACGTACACGCAAAGGACTTTATAAAGCGGCGTTTCGGCGAGGCGGAGCCGACGGGCTGTATCGTCACGCGCGCCTGCAATCTGCTTTACGGCTGTGTGATCGGAGAAGGAGACATTCCGGTTGCACAATGCATAAGCATACTTAAGCGTGCCGGTTATGACGGCTATGTTACGGTCGAGTACGAGGGCGGTGAGGACTGCATTGCCGGCATTTCGCGTGGCAGAGATAATCTCAGACGCATGATAGAGGGTTGAGCAGAAAAGTCTGGCCTGCCTGACAAGGGGCATAAAAAGTCAAACTGACTTTTTATGCCCCTTGTGTTTTATACAAGCATGATGAGCGCTGAAAAGCGGCTTCAATTCCGGCTGTTACGGTATTCTCCCGGCGGTACGCCGCAGTTTTTCTTGAAATATGAATTGAAATAGTATTCGTTGGCAAAGCCGGTGCGCTCGCCGATCTCGGCAAGAGTGAGCGTGTGCTCTCCGAGCAGTTTTTTGATAAGCTCAAGCCTGCACTTGGTGATATATTCGCTTACGGTCATTCCTTCAGCGCCTTTGAATGTTCTCATGAGCTGACGCGGGCTGACATGGCAGTATGCCGCCACTTCGGGAAGCGAGAGCTGTTTGTCCGCGTTGTCCGAGATGAATCTTTTGGCTAACTCCGAACGATTGTCCGCCCTTTTGGCTTTGCACTTATCGGAGGCGATGCAATTAAGTCCGACCGCGCGTAAAAACAGTGCGGCGCTTTCTTCGACCGCCTTGCATATAAGTATTTCCGAGAAGCAGTCGCGCCGGGCGCACTCGGAGCGGATGAAGCTTATATTTTCAAGTATGCGCTTATCGGACGCGCCGATGAAATACGGCGGAATCTCTCCGATTTCCGAATTCAGCGAGAATACGAGCGCAAATTTTTCGCAGTCATCCGAGCTTGATGCGAGAAAATGGCTGACGTTCGGCGCGATCATAAGATAAGAGCCGGCTTTGACAGTTTCGGTATTATCGCCGAAGCCGTAGCTTTGATGCCCCTTTATTATAATATGAATTTCAAATTCAGAGTGATGGTGAGAACCTTTGACATTAAGATCGCGCTTGCCGCGCAACGATTTGAAGTAACAGCTTTTCAGAAAACCGTCTTTTGTCTGAGAGTCGCAACAATATAAGAGTTTCATGGTTGATCTCCGTGCCGCGTGAACCAGCGGGCTTTGTTTGCAAAATGCAAGGGCTGTGTTTTTGATCTGCTGCCGTATTGATTATATTATATCAATCTGGAAAGCCGAAATCAAGATGTGTCGCTATTTTATAAAAAAACGGCGGTCGATCGAATTGAAAAAAACTCGGTGAGGCTTTAAAATAAAAGAAAAAATATGTGCGCACGGAGGGAAGCATATGGAATGTTTTGTAACGATGATTACGCCCTACACCAAAAACGGTGACATAGATTATGACACCGCCGAAAAATATGTGGATTGGTATTTCGACGCCGGCCTGGACGGAATTTTTGCGGTTTGCCAATCGAGCGAAATGATATATCTTTCGCTCGAAGAACGTGTAGAGCTTAACCGAGTCGTATATAAGCGCGCCAAAGCGCTTGAGCAGAAGCACGGCAGACGCTTTACCGTAGTTTCTTCCGGGCATATCTCGGATGAGCTTGATGCACAGATCAACGAACTTAACCGCATATATGAGAGCGGTACCGACGCGCTGATAATGGTAACGAACCGTTTTGACAGATATATGCGAGGCGACAGTGTTTTCCTTGAAAACCTCAAAAGCGTGATGAGCGGGCTTCCGAGCACTGCAAAGCTCGGGTTATATGAGTGCCCGCTGCCTTACAAGAGACTGACAAGCGACCGTATACTTGAGTTTTGCGCCGAGAGCGGAAGATTTGCATATATGAAAGATACTTGCTGCGACGCAAAGGAAATAGGCAGACGCTGTGATATACTCAAGGGAAGCGATTTCAAATTACTTAATGCAAACTGTCAGACTCTGCTTGAATCGGTAAGGCTCGGTGCGGACGGATACTGCGGTATTATGTGCAACTTTCATCCGAAGCTGTATACGCTTTTGAAAAACAGCGTTGAAGCAGGCGACGGTCGGGCAGAAGCGATTCAGTCGGTGATCGGAAATCTCGGCTTTACCGAAACGCTTGCGTATCCGCTGACCGCAAAATACCACTTCGGCTTGTGCGGGATCGAAACGGAGCTTATTTCAAGAAACCGTCGCCCTGACGAGCTTCGCGATTATGATAAAAGCTGTATGAAGCAGATGAAATACGAGACCGACATTGTTGAACGCTTCTTTTCGGACAGCGGAAAATGATCCGAATATAAACTTTCGCAGGACCGAGAGAATGAGAAGAGCTTATCGGCTTTTCTCATCCTCTCGGAATTTTTATGCTGTCGGATCAAAAAACGGCGTGTACTCCTGTCTGCGAAAGCATTTATACGGACAAAATTGATCTGCCGCCGCTTTTATGAATTTTTCGGTATAAATTGCCATAGAATTTTAACGGAATAATTGCTTTTCCGGGTTGCAAACGCTGTCGATTTTTGGTATAATCAAGATATAATCTACGGCAAAACTCGGAGGGATCGGCGGTGACAGCTACCTTGAATATATTTGATCTTGATAACTTTAAAGTCAAAATACTGTACGGCGCGACGGCGTTTATTACCGTGGCGGCTATGATTATGGGTGTGCTTGGTATAGTTTCGGCAAAAACGACGATGGTGCTGCCCGGCATGGACGGTAAAAATCCGTCGATCGAACAATTGCTGCCGTCGGACGGCGAACCCGGAGGGGGCGGAATACCGGATCCCGATTCGGAGGTGCGCGGCGTATGGATCGCAAGCGTGAACAATATTAACTTTCCGAGCGTCAAAGGACTCGGCATAAGCTCGCTCAAAAGCGAGCTTGACGCTATTGTTGCCGAATGTGCCGCCGACGGGATCAATGCTATATTTTTCCAAGTAAGGCCCTGCTCGGACGCGCTTTATGCTTCAACGCTTTTCCCAAGCTCGGAGTATCTGACCGGCGCGCAGGGCAAGGACATAGGCTTTGATGCGCTCGGATATCTGACCGAGGCGGCTCACGCCGAAAATATCAAGGTACACGCATGGGTCAATCCGGTGAGAGTGACTTTCGGAAATCAGGCTTCGCCTGCGCATGATACCTCCGTGCTTGCCGAAAATAATCCGGCAAGATTGCACCCCGAATACACCGTCGCATATGCCGACGGCAAGCTTTACTATAATCTCGGCCTTCCCGAGGTGCGCACGCTGATTGCGGACGGTGTACATGAGATAGTCGAAAATTATGCAGTGGACGGAGTGGTATTTGACGATTATTTCTATCCGTATACCGTAAAGGTCGGCGGCAAGGCCGCCGAATTTGACGACGCGGCGGCATACAAGATTTACGGAAACGGCAAGGCACTTGCCGATTGGCGGCGCGAGAATGTCAACGCGCTTGTAAAGCTCTGCTATGACACGGTAAAATCCGTCAGAGGCGATTGCAGTTTCGGTGTATCGCCTTTCGGTATACGTCTGAACGATGACGGCTCAAACGGAGGAAGCGATACCTCGGGGCTTGAAGCGTACAATGAGCTTTACTGTGACGCAAAGGCGTGGATCGACGGCGGATATATCGACTACATTGCCCCTCAGATATATTGGAGCTTTACGAACAAGGCGGCGCGCTACGACACGCTTACGCGCTATTGGAATTCGCTTTGCGACGGTACGGATGTAGATCTTCTGATAAGCCATGCCGCTTATCGCTATTCCGATGAATGGGCGGAAACCCCGGGTGAGCTTTCGTCACAGATCGAATTTGCGCGCAGTGAGCTTACATATCGCGGAAGCATACTTTACGGTTATGCGGCGCTTAAAAGCAATTCGGGCGGACTTCGCGACGAGATCAGACGCGTCTATTCCGAAAATATTATATATTCGGATCCGGTGCCTACAGGAGAGGATGTGACGCTTTCCAGCCCCGCGAACGGTTCAACACTGTCCGGAATCGAAAAGACCTACCTGCTCGGACAGTCGGATCCTGCGTATCCGCTTTATTATAACGGCAAAAAGGTGAGTCGGACCAAAAGCGGCTACTACTCGCTTTCGAGCGCTCTTGTAAAAGGCAAAAATACTATCGTCTTGAGCCAGAACGGCAAGGACTTTGAGTTTATACTTTACAACGGCGCTTCCGGTCAGTCGGGCGGCAGTACCGGCGGGGCGGTCAGTTAT
>DHJP01000161.1:551-5017 GCA_002404395.1 Clostridiales bacterium UBA4717 | reverse complement strand
GGCGGTCAGTTATCCTATTATGGAAAAGTTTGAAATAATTCCGATAACGCCGACTTCCGATGCGGCTTTGCCCTGCACCGAAACGCTTTCGGTCAGCGTGAAGGCGCCCTCCGGAAGCAAAGTGGTATGCAAGCTCGGCGAGATTTCGGTGGAGCTTACGGCACAGGGGAAGGCTCCGGGTACAGACAAGCTTTACGAAGAAATATATTCCGGCAGGATATCGCTTGCAAATGAGCCTGCTGGCAGCGTCGGCAATGCAAACGTGCTTAATGTTACTGCGGTGAAAGGAAAGCAGAGCGCAACGACGGCTCTTTGCAGTGTGCGGGCTCTCGGCGCTAATGCGGTAATACCGATCGAGGTTACAGGCGAGCACACCCCGCTCAAGGTCGCGACCGACAGTTATTCGTATGATGACTTTACTTCTCAGGCGCCCGGAATGCGCGATAATGCCAAACGCCTTGAAAACGGTTTCTATCTGCTCAGAGTCGGCGGATATGTTGCCGAAGCAAACGTTAAAGAGCTTGACGCAGAGGTGCCGACGGCAAAGGTGACGGCGGCGCGCCTTGTCAACGAGGGAGAGTATACCTGCCTGTACCTTGATTCCGACACTCCGATGCCGATGAACGGCAGGGTGGAGAACGGTGAGTTTATTCTTAACGTATACAATACGGATATATCAAGCCGTCCCGAGTTGACGGTCGATACAGGTGATGTATTGTTCAAGGCGGCAAGAAGCGAGCTGAGCACCAAGGCGAACTGTTTCAGATATCATCTGACGCTTGCCGATCCGCTGAATTTCTACGGCTTTGATTTTAAATATTCGGGAAATACGGTGATCGTGAGATTCAAGAATCCGTCGGGGCTTGCCGATTCGGACAAGCCGCTTGAAGGCAAAACTATCGTGATAGACGCCGGCCACGGCGGCTATGATGCGGGCGCGTCGGGCGCATCGCCGATTTTTAAGGAAGCGCAGGTGAATCTCGGGGTGGCAACTGCCGCTGAAAAGGCGCTTGCCGCGCTCGGCGCACAGGTCGTGATGACGCGCACCGAGGATGAGTATCTCGCGCTTACCGAACGAATGAACGATGTTGAGACGCTGACTCCCGATCTTTCGATTTCGGTCCATCAGAACTCAATGGAATACAATGTCGATGTTTCAAAGGTGCGCGGACTTGTGGCGCTTTATTGGGAATATGCCGGTTATCCGCTTGCCGAATCCATGGCGGAAAGTCTGTCGGCTTCGCTCGGAAGATATAACCGCGGCGCTGCACAGCAGCGGCTTGCGATGGTAAGGTGCGAGCGTTATCCTTCTGTGCTTATCGAGCTTGGATTCATGACGAGCGCCGAGGAGCTTGAAAGCGTAACTGCCGCCGGCGGCTTTGAAAGAGCCGGAGCGGCGATTGCGGATGCGGTGCTCGATTATTACCGAGCGCAGGCAAAATGGTGCCGTTAGATCGCTTTATATCCCGAAATGATCCAAAACCGCCGTGCGGAGTTTCCGACACGGCGGTTTGTGTAATTATATAATTGCGTGATCGTGTATATTTCGGCAAAATGCCCGGTTTTACGTTTTTTGTGCTTTTTGTCCGAAATTTGTGATTGACTTTGGTTATGCGTTGTGTTACACTTGATGAAGAAATAAGTTTGATGGCGTTTGAAAAGGGGAGAGCATGGGAAGCACCGTAATAGTTACCGACGCAAAGTATCGCGCGTCGCTTGCGCTCATGCGCTCGCTGACGGCGGCAGGTTACAAAGTGATACTGACTCAGACCGCCGCAGAAGCAGACGGGGCGATACCTGCGTTTGAATCTAAGTATGCCGCTGAAAAGCGATTGTTTGACTGCTCGCTTGAATCCGAAGCGTACACAGAACGTTTGCTTGCGCTTTGCACGGAATATGACCGTCCGGTGCTTTTTCCGGTCGGAGCAAAAACGCTTTTGACAGTGAGCCGAAACCTTGACAGATTTGTCAGGGTATGTGATCTTACGGTCGCCGCGCCCGAGAAGCTTGAGCTTGCAAACGACAAGCGTGAAGTTGCAAAATATGCCGAAAAGCTCGGTATACCGATTCCTCATCAATATGAAAACGGCGAGCTTCCGAGCGTGTATCCCGTGATAATCAAGCCTGTTTGCGGAGAAAAATTCGGACTCGGCGCGGCAAAGCGGTATGCGGTCGCCGAAAACGAAGCCGAATACCGTCGGGCTTATGAGCGGATGAGCGTGTACGGCAAACCGATCGTGCAGGAAAAACTGACGGGCGAAGCGGTCGGCGTATCGCTGTTGATGAGTGCGCACGGCGCGGTCAGTGCGATCTGCCACAAGCGCATACGCGAATATCCGGCAAGCGGTGGTCCGAGCGCCTGCTGTGAAAGCTTTTTTGACGAAACGCTTGTCAAGGACTCGGAGCGATTGCTTGAGTCTCTCGGCTTTGTCGGAATTGCAATGGTGGAATACAAGGCGGGGAGATTACTTGAAATAAATCCGCGGGTCTGGGGCAGTTTTCCGCTTACATATGCTGCCGATGCGACCTTCGCCGACGATTATGTAAGGCTGTCACGCGGCGAGGCGATCACCCATGCGCTTGACAATTATAAGTGCAGGGTCAGAATGAATTTTGTACTGAGCGATCTGGCTGCAATTTTTGATTATGTGCGTCACGGCAGATTTGCCGATGCTTTCGGCGGAGTGGGAGATCTTGTCTTTCGCCGCGCGTTTGAGGGAATGCACGACAAATACGGAAACGATTCGGCGCCCTATCGGACCTATTTGAAAAAGAAGCTTTTCGGAAAGCGGAAATGAACGCGTTTTTCACTTGTGTGCGGGTCGGTATACAGACCCGAAAGCGGCTTGGATCTTACGCTTTTGGACGCGGGAATTACGATCTTGTATTGAGCCGTCTGCGGCGGCAGAGAAATTATAATGGAACTTAAACTTGACTTGCACGTTCACGGCAGACGCAGTCCTGACAGTCTGCTCGGTGTGCACGAAACCGCCGCGCTTTGCCGCAAACGCGGAATTGACGGCTTTGCGCTTTGCGATCACGACGTAAGCTATGTCGGCGACACCGAGCTTGACGGTACGCTGATCATACCCGGAATCGAAATTTCAACCAATCGCGGTCATCTGCTCGGGTTGTTTATTGAGAACCGTGTGGAACCGACCTATGATTTTCATGATGCGGTACTTCGTATCCGTTCGGCAGGCGGTATCGCGGTGCTTGCGCATCCGTATCAGAAAAAGAAGCTCACAAAAGCCGAGATCGATTCGAGACTTGAGACTATAAGCGGCGAGCTTGACGGAATAGAGGTATTCAATTCGCGCGCGGAAAATTCGCGCGATAATGCTAACGCATACGCGCTTGAAGCCGCTGATCGGCTCGGGCTCCCGCGCTTTGCCGGAAGCGACGCGCATCTTGCCGCGGAGGTGGGCGGCGCGTATGTTAAACTTGAGGTGAGCGATCGCTCTCAGGAAGCTGTCAAGGCGGCATTGCTTGAAAATCGTGCGGAGATAGTCGGGCGACTGTCCGATCCCGTTAATACAGCTAAAAGTCAGCGTATCAAATTGGAAAAACAGGGAGCGGGCATATATGCTTACGCAAAGAATTTCCTGTATACGATAAAATGCGTATTAAGGCGCGCTGAGATAAATAAACGAACTTCAAAGCGGGGTGTGTTATGAATCCGATAGTGGTAAAAGTCGGCAAAAAGCTCAAGGCAATTACAAAAAAACTGTTAAAAAACGGTGCCGAACCGCGTGTCGGATATGTGCGTCGCATTGAACGCATCCGCACCGACAAACGGATCTGTGCGATGACTTTTGACGACGGACCCATGGCGCTTGCGTGCTCGCCTGCGGAACCGACGGGACAATGCGAGACCGAAATGTTACTTGACGCGCTGAAAAAATTCGGTGCGCACGCTACTTTTGACATAATCGGTTCGACTGCCGAAAATTATCCCGACACCGCCGGAGCGCTCGGCACCCCCGAGTGGGGCGGCAGACGCTTTGACCACTACCCCGATCTCGGACAGGATTCAAGGGGCGGTGCGCTTGCCTGCCCGGAGCTTGTCGCACGTATGCTTGACGAGGGCCATGAGTTGGCAAATCACGGTTATCGCCACATAATTTTCGGGAAAAAGCCTTTTGTGTACGGGGCTCGCGAATATTTTAAGAGCATTGATGAGGTCGTGAGCGATCTTTCACGGCTTCATGAATATATCAGCGCAAGCTACGGTTATGAAATGAGGCTGTCAAGGCCGCCGCACTATGTCGATCGGATCGGTAACACCAAGTTTACGAGCTATGACGCATACTCGCTGATGAATTACGACTATATGGCGGCATCATATGACGGCGGCGGTTGGCTGCCGTCGGATGAGCGGACCGAGCGCGACGAAATGCGTGAGCGCATTGCCGCGCGGCTTGCGGAAGATCCGGATTTTTTCTGCGGTCAGATCATTTTCGGCG
>DHJP01000161.1:0-513 GCA_002404395.1 Clostridiales bacterium UBA4717 | reverse complement strand
ATTTTCGGCAAGGACGGATACAACATGGCAAAACGCACGCCGGCGGCGTATGCGCTTGAATTCCAACTGTCGCTTTTGTATGAGGCAGGCTACAAGGTTGTGTCGGTCAGTGAGCTGATGGCTGAGTCGCCGTTTGCCGATGTCGGACGTGAATGTGATATTTTGGACAGGCTTTGCGAGCTTGCGAGTCACCGTGCGATCGCATATACCGACAACACGCTGCGCCTTGAGCGGCAAATGAATAATTTTGAACTTGCGATGTTGCTTGCGCCGCGCGAAGACGTGACCGCCATGCGCATAGCGCGCATAAAATCGGGCGATAAATACATAAGCGAATACGACGCCGCGCTTGAATACTGCAAGTCTCACGGAATTATCGAAGCGTTTGCCGACGGCAGAGCGCCGATTGTAAAACTGCCGTCGGAATATTTCGATGAAACGTCGGATACTTCGCGTTATTCGGTACTGAAAGCCTGTCGGCTTGATTTTTCAAGTCAAGCGGAAAACTTGCGC
>DHJP01000056.1 GCA_002404395.1 Clostridiales bacterium UBA4717 | reverse complement strand
TCGCCGTTTTTCATGCGCTCAAAAAGATCAAGATTCTCTTCAACCGAGCGGTCGCGCCACGGACTGTTGCGCCCCGGTTCGGTAAGCGTTCCGCGATACTCACGCATTTCATCAGCCGAAAGATCGCAGACATACGCCTTACCGTCGCGTATCAGCTTGAGCGCATATTCGTAGCATTTGTCAAAATAATCCGAGCCGTAGAACACGCCGCCGTTGGGTTCGGCGCCGAGCCACATAAGGTCCTCGTATATGCTTTCGACATATTCGTTATCTTCCTTGACCGGATTCGTATCATCGTAACGCAGATTGAACTTGCCGCCGTATTTTTTTGCGGTAGACCAATTGATGTATATTGCCTTCGCGCTTCCGATGTGCAGATATCCGTTAGGTTCGGGAGGAAAACGGGTGTGTATTTCACTGCATACGCCGCTTTCAAGATCGGCGTCGATGATCTCATGAATAAAATTGGATGCTATCTCTTCCATTTTTCTTACTCACTCCGCCGTAGGCGGTCCATTATATTGAATCTGCAGACCTTAGCGCAGTCAAAGCGCGTCCGCAAAAGCGGAAAGGCGCTTGCAGATCTTATCTTTGCCGAGTATGTTCATTACCGCATACATATCGGGAGAGCTTGTCCTGCCCGTTACGGCAATGCGCAGAAACATCGAAATATCTCCGACGTGTCCCTTATATTCTTCGGGATTCTTTTTGTATAATTTGGTCTCGGGTGCAAAGCCGTGCGCCGCGGCAAGCAATTTGATCCTGTCAAACCATTCGTCCTGCGTGTCGGCATCATTATATATATTCCTGTACTCGTTCAGTATATCGCGCACTTCGGAACGATCAAAGCCCTCGGGGAGCGGATCGCGAAGCTCAAAGTATTCGTCAAAGAAAAATCCCATGTAATCCTTGACTTCGCTCCAGATCGTTATGTCCTTTCTCGGTTTGGCTCCGCCGCGGCCGATCGCAAGAATACGCCTTGAATACTCAGGATCGCGTGAAAGCTTTTCGGCAAAGTCGGCATCATATTCCTTCGCCCACTCAAGCACTGAAGTATACACTTCGTCAGCGCTCATACGGGCAACCGTATTTTTGGAAACGTCGTTAAGCTTATCGAAATCAAACAGGCAGCCCGACGCGCTCATTTTCTTTATCGAAAACGGGAACTCATCATAACTTTTGTCGGTATTTGCCGCTCTCCACTCCTCGTAGTTGGAATTGAGCAAAGTCATTACATATTCGACTACCGCCTTCGGCGAATAGCCTTTTTCCTTGTAAAAACGCATATCCACGCCGGCATCGCGTTTGGAAAGCTTCTTCTTGTTTCCGTTTTCGTCAAGCTTCATCAGCTGTGATATGTGCAGATACTTCGGAAGCTTGAATCCGAGCGCACGGAAAAGCTCAATGTGGAAAGGCAGGCTCGGCAGCCATTCCTCACCGCGTACTACGTGAGTGGTCCCCATGAGATGATCGTCCACGGCGTGTGCAAAGTGATAGGTCGGTATTCCGTCGCTCTTGAGCAATACATGGTCCTTATCGTTCTCGGTAACTTCAAGCTCACCCTTTATAAGATCGGTAAACTTTATCTTGCGCTCGACTGAACCGGTGCTTTTCAGACGGAGCACAAATTTTTCTCCGTTTTTCAGCTTTTCTTCGATCTTTTCGATCGGCGCGTCACGCCAGACTGCCCATTTTCCGTAGTAACCGGGGTCTACCTTAAGCTCCTCCTGCTCACGGCGCGCCGCATCAAGCTCTGCTTCGGAGCAGAAGCAGGGGTAAGCCTTGCCCTCACGGACAAGTTCCTTTGCAAACGCCTGATATATCTCGCGGCGTTCGCTTTGGCGATAGGGACCGTAGATACCGTTGTCTTTTCCGCCGGCAACCGCACCTTCGTCAAACTTGACTCCGTAATAAGCCAGCGTATCTATCAGATTTTCCTCCGCTCCCTCTACCTCGCGCTTTGAATCGGTATCCTCAATACGCAGATAGAGTATGCCGCCGCTCTGATGCGCCAAACGCTCGCTCACGCGCGTCGGAAACAGTCCGCCGAAGTGCACAAATCCCGTCGGACTCGGTGCAAAACGCGTAACCTTTGCCCCCTCCGGAAGCTGTCGGCGCGGGAAGCGCGCCTCCACATCCTCAGGCGTTTCGGTTATATCCGGATATAACAGCTCTGCAAGATAATTGTTGTCCATGGTGTTTACCTCATTTATGTTTTAATCATTCTTCATCTTTATGTATGGATTGTACAGACGCTCAGCGTCAAGCGTAGTCGGCTCTCCGTGACCGGGATAAACGGTATAATCTCCGTTTTGCGCATACAGCTTCTGCACCGAAGCTTCAAGCGTTTCAAAGTCGCCTCCCGGAAAATCGGTGCGCCCGATGCTCTGTTTGAAAAGCGTATCTCCCGTGAGCAGATCACGCCCCGTCAGATAGCAGACCGATCCCATAGTGTGCCCCGGAGTGTGTATGACGCTTATATCCGAGCTTCCGACTCTTATGACGTCTTTATCTTCAAGCAGCTCCTCAGCAGGTGCAAAAGTATCGCTTCTCCCAATCATGCTCATCAGTGAATAGGTAGTATCAGACAGGCAAATGGCATCAAGCTTATGTATGCACACAGGCGCGTGTGTAAATTCACGCAGCTCCGTCAGCGCAAGGATGTGGTCGAAATGACCGTGCGTAAGTAAGATATGAGTAACACGCGCGCCCGACTTTATAATCTCCGACTTAAGGTGAGGTGCGTCGCCGCCCGGATCTACCAGCGCCGCCGCGCCGCTCTCATCAATCATCAGATAGGTATTGGCGCTTGTGTATCCCGAGGCAATATTTAGTATTTTCATAGGCAAGTGCTCCTTGATACGGTCAGATACTTTGTTTTGTCGCGTTTATACTGTATAATAGTTTATTATACAATACTTTTCCCCGTTTGTCTATATTTCTTCCGATATTTTTGTTAAAGCGTAATATTTTTTGCAAATCCCGTAATATATTTGTTGAAAAAATCACTCATTCTGATATAATTTTCATGTACGCAATATTGCAATATCGGACAGTGCGTCCGAGTTATGGGTCGGCTGCGCCGACACGGACAAATCAATGATAAATAAATATTCAAATCCGAGCGACCTGAAAATAACCGACCTGCGCGTTGCCAACATCAACCACGCACCGAAGCATTGTATACTTATTAAGATATACACAAATCAGGGACTTGTCGGATACGGTGAGGTGCGCGACGCTTCAAGTGCGACCTACGCGCTGATGCTTAAAAGCCGTCTGATCGGAGAAAATCCCTGCAATGTTGACAAACTTTTCAGACGCATACGTCAATTCGGCGGTCATTCGCGTCAGGGAGGCGGAGTCTCGGGAGTTGAAGTCGCACTTTGGGATCTTGCCGGCAAAGCATACGGCGTACCGGCGTATCAGTTGCTCGGCGGAAAATTCCGCGACAGCGTGAGGGTATACTGCGATACCGACGTTGACGGCAAACACACCGGTCATGACATGGGACTTGCCTTGAAAAAGCGCATGGAAGCAGGCTTCACTTTTCTTAAGATGGATCTCGGTATCGAGCTTATGCTTGACGAACCGGGCTGTCTCAACGCGCCGAGCGGTTTCCTTGAGGATATCAAAAAGTACTCGATGAAAGCCATAAATCATCAGAAAGGTTCGATCGACCTTGATATGATGCTCGGCAAAAACTACGAGGTGTTCACCATTCCGCATTACGCTACCGGAATACACGTGACCGAGCGCGGGCTTGACTATCTTGAAAATTATGTAAAAGAAGTGCGCGACGTCATCGGCTTTGAAGTACCGCTTGCGATCGACCATCTCGGTCACATATCGGTAAACGATGCAATACAGGTGGCAAAGCGACTTGAAAAGTACAATATTGCCTGGATGGAAGATATCGCCCCATGGCAGTACACCGATCATTTTGTCAAGCTTGCAAACAACACCACTATTCCCGTCTGCACCGGCGAGGACATATATCTGCATGAAAACTTTGAGCCGCTCATGTCGCGCGGAGGAGTTTCGGTGATCCATCCCGATGTGCTGACCGTCGGCGGTATGCTTGAGATGAAGAAGCTCGGCGATATGTGCGACAAGTACGGAGTCGCCATGGCGATACATATGGCGGAAAGCCCCATAGGTTTCATGGCGGCGGTACACTCGGCGGCAGCCTTGCAGAACGTACTTGCGGTCGAATATCATTCGGTAGATTGCCCGTGGTGGGGAGATCTCGTAAACGGTCCCGAAAAACCGCTGATCCAAAACGGCTTTGTCAAGGTTCCCGAGACCCCCGGACTCGGCATCGACTCGCTCAATGAAGAATTTCTGAAAGCGCACGAGCACGAAAAATATCCCGGTATTTTTGAACCCACCCCCGAATGGGATCATGAGTGGGCAAACGACCGTACCTGGAGTTGAAATCGATATAAACATTTTAAATATATAAATTATGATTGATCAAAAGGAGGATCTGTTATGGACCGAAAACTTGATGTGCTCGGGCACTTTGACAAACACCGCGAATACATGGAAGACCGTATCAAAAACGGCATTGAAAACAACCGCAAAGGTTGGGCGTTTTTCAACATTTCAAAGCCGGCAAAGGATCCGCTCAGCATTAACCGCGATCATAACGTCGGCAAACTTCACGTAAAGATCAGACAAAAATCGCACGAATTCAAGTACGGCGCAAATATCTTTATGCTCGACGAACTTGAGAGCGCCGAAAAAAATACACTTTATAAAAAATACTTTGCCGAACTTGCAAACATCGCAACCGTCCCGATCTATTGGCACGATCTCGAACCGATCGAAGGCAAGCCGCGATTTGCCGCAGACAGCCCCAAGATCTACCGCCGTCCGGCAACAGATCTCTGCGTTGATTTCTGCGAAGCAAACGGAATCGAACCGAAAGCGCACTGCGTTAATTACGATCAATGGTCGCCCGAATGGCTGTTCGCTCTCCCGGTACGCGAGATCAAGAAAAAACTCGAACGCCGTATGTACGAGCTGGCGGAGCGTTACGGAGACCGCATCAACGGTTGGGAAATAACCAACGAAACGCTCACCTGCGAAGGTAACAACCTTACCGCCTTTTACGAGTACCCCGATTTCATTGAATGGAGCTTCAAAACCGCCGAAAAATACTTCAAAAACAACAAGCTGATAATCAACGATTTCAACGGGATATGGGGACCCGACGAAGGCTTCCACCGCGACCGCAGTGCGTACTATATGCAGATAGAACGCGCGATACGCTCGGGCGCGAAGATCGACTCAATAGGTATGCAATATCATATGTTCAGACGCGCCGAAAACGAAGCGGAAGCTTCACGCTTCCGTTATGATCCTTACTATCTGTATCAAACTCTCGATTCTTACGGCAAGCTTGACCGTCCGATACAGATCACCGAGGTCACGATCCCATGCTACACCGATAAGCCCGAGGATGAGGAAATACAGGCGGAAATAATCAAGAAGCTTTACCGAATCTGGTTCAGCCATGCAAATGTCGATACCGTGGTATATTGGAATCTTGCCGACGGATACGCCGCTTTTGCACCGCAGGGCGAAATGAGCTCCGGCGAAAATTACTACCGCGGCGGACTTCTGCGCTTCGATATGTCGCCTAAACCCGCATATTTTGCAATCAAAGAACTGTTTGAAAAAGAGTGGCACACCGAATGTGAGATCGACACAAACGAAGTCGGCACGGGCGAATTCAAGGGCTTCTACGGAGACTATGAGCTTGAGATCACCGACGGGAACAAGATCTGGCATCGCACAATCGAATTATCAAAATACGGCTCGAATCATATCAATGTTTTACTTGACTGAGCACGGATTCCGTAATATAATATAAGGAGATTACAAAATGTCCAGAAAAGACGAGGTATTTGAATATTTCCGAAGATACAGTGATGAGACAGCAGAGCGCGTAAATGCAGGAATTGAGCTTAACCGCAAAGGGCATTTCAGGGTTACTGTTAAGGACGCTTCCGGCAAATCCATACCCGGAATAAAACTTGTCGCTAAGCTGAAAAAACATGATTTTAAGTTTGGTGCAAATCTTTTTATGCTTGATGAACTTGAAACGGAAAAGAAAAATTCGGCATACAAGGAAGCGTTTGCATCTCTCTTCAATCAGGCAACATTGCCTATTTATTGGAGCGATCTCGAACCGACCGAAGGCAAACCGCGTTATTCCAAAAACAGCCCGAAGATATACAGACGCCCTGCCCTTGATCTATGCCTTGAATTTTGCGAAGCAAACGGAATTTTTCCGAAAGCACATTGCCTAACTTATTTCAATTTTACGCCTTCATGGGTAGACTCCCAAGATATTTATGATATCAAACGCAAACTTGAAACGCGTTATGCTTCTCTTGCAAAACACTACAGCAACAAAATTATAGCATGGGAAGTTATAAACGAGTTGCTTTGCACCGAAAGAATCGATGGCAAAACAGTATTTTTCAAATCAGATGACGTGCTTGAATGGAACTTTAAGCTTGCAGAAAAATATTTTCCGAACAACGAACTTGTAATAAATGAGGCAAGCATGATCTGGGAACCCTTGCAGTTCAATTTTAACCGCAGTGCTTATTATCAGATAGTGGAACGTGCACTGAAAAACGGTGCACGCATTGACACGATCGGCACACAGTTTCACATATTCGGCGGCGAAAAAAATAAAATCAGCTGTATGTACAATCCAAGACGGCTTTATGAAGTACTTGACTGCTATCAAAAACTCAATCGACCTATGCAGATAACCGAAATAACGATACCCGCATACAGTGATACCGCCGAGGATGAAGAAATTCAAGCAGAGCTTATCTATAACCTTTATAAAGTTTGGTTCTCTCATCCGGCAATAGAAATGATCACCTATTGGAATCTTGTAGACGGTTATGCCGCTTGGGCAAAACCCGGAGATATGTCCGGCGGAGAAAATTCACTGCGCGGAGGTCTTCTGCGCTTTGATCTTTCGGAAAAGCCCGCATATAAACGTCTCAAGTCACTTATTACCGAAGAATGGATGACCGAAGTTGAAACGCTCACCGATGAAACGGGATGTGCAAGTTTCAAAGGCTTTTTCGGTGAATACGACATAGAGATAAACGGAAAACACCACCTCATATCGTTGTCAAAAGCAAATACAGGCGAAGTTGAATTGATAATATAAGGAGATTACCATGCATTTCAATGACAGAGACGAAATAATCGCGCTCACCCCGATGTGGCACGGCGAGCGCTTTGACGACGGCAGACCGCGCGTTGCCGACAAATATCTGAAAGCATTGCGCAACCTGACGCTTGAAGAAGTGTGGAAGCCTATCTTCGTACAAGGCTATGAAAGTCAGTTTGAGGGCAGACTTCACACGCTCCACGACGACGGGCGCAAGCTGATCGGCAGAGCGGTGACGGCTACCTTTATGCCGACCCGCCCTGACCTTCATGAAACGATGTTTGCGCTCGGCGCCTCCGAGGGCAGACACGGCAACTATAATCAATGGGTGATAGATACGCTCGTTGACGGCGACGTTGTGGTTGCGGATATGTACGACAAGATCTACAAAGGCACCTTTATCGGCGGCAATCTCATGACCGCCATACATACAAAAACGCATACCGGCGGAGCCGTGATCTGGGGAGGCGTGCGCGACGTTGAACAGATGAAGCGCGTGCCTGACGTTCAGGCTTACTATCGCGGTATCGACCCTACGCCGATCCGTGAATTCGTCATGACCGGTTTCAATACAGCCACGAGGATCGGAAACGCGACCGTGCTTCCGGGAGATATCGTGTTCGGTGCCGGCGGAGGCGTGCTTTTCATACCGGCGCACCTCGTAGCCGAGGTCGTGGACGGCGCCGCAAAAACACAGGTCAAGGATCTGTTCGGCTTTGAGATGATCGCACAGAACAAATTTACCACTGCGCAGATCGACCGCAACACCTGGACGCGCGAAATGCTTGATATGCTCATGAATTTTATCGAATCCGATGAGCGCGCGGCGGAATACCGCGGACTTGATTGGTCGCATGAGTACGAGCTTGCCGACAACGGTGACCCGACCGACACACAGACCGCGCTGTGATATATTCGCACGCTTTACAAGCAAGCCGCGACTATTTCCGATTGAGCCGCACCGCTTGATTTTGAAATTACCGTATTTTTTTGAGTCGGCTGCGCCGACATCCGAATCTTTATGACTTATACCGTTATCATATCCGCCTGCAAAGAAGACGGCGGACTTCACACCTTTCGCTTTGATGAGTCGGGCAAGCTCTGCCACCTTGACTTTTATCCTCTCCCACTGCCGATGTACACGGTAACCTACGACGGCAGACTGTACATTATTGAACGCAAACCGTTTGAGGGAAATGATATCAGCGGAATCCTTTCCGCCAAGCTTGAAGACGGAAAGCTTTCGGACTTCACTGCGCCCGAGCCGACCGACGGCATAGTTGCCTGCCATCTCACCGTCAACGAAAACGGTATCTATGCGGCAAACTATGTGTCCGGCAGTATCAAAAAGCTCGGCGGCAGACTTGTCACACGAGTCGGCGGTGGTCCGAATAAGGCACGGCAGGAGTCCGCGCACTTACATCAGGTAACCGCTATGCCCGACGGAAATATTATCGCCTGCGACCTCGGCAACGATACTGTGGCGGTATACGACAAGGATTTGTCCGCCCTGATCTCGGAAGCCAAAGTGCCCGCCGGGGACGGCGCGCGCCATATCGCGGTCGAGCGCGACGGCAAGACAATATGGTGCCTTACCGAAATGGGATCTACCGTAGTAAAAATGCGCTATGAAAACGGAAAACTTGAAGCCCTGTCGCACTTTCCGCTCTATCCCGACCGAGAGGTCTGCGATACACGCGCCGCAGCAATCCGCCTGTCAAACGACGAAAAAACGCTGTACGCTTCAAATCGCGGTTTTGACCTCATAACTGTTGTCGATATTTCGGGGGAAACTGCGCGCATTGTCGAAAGCGTCAGTGCCGGCGGCGAGTCTCCGCGCGACTTTATCCTCACGCCCGACGGTAAGTTTATGGTAGTTACCAACGAAAACACCGGGGTTGCTTTAATGAAAATGAACGGTACTCACCCCGAGCTTACCGACACTTACAAGATCGACGGCGCACTCTGCGCAACGATAGTCTGATTTTAAAAAGGCATAGCCCGAAGCGCGTTAAAAACTTAATCATCAAGCGTGACTCCGCACAATCCAAGCCCGCAAATACTTCATGGCGTTTTTCGTCGGCTCAGACCGAAACTCACAAACGCGATTTACCCAAGTAAATTTTGGTGACGCATTACGTAAAGGTCGTACGCAAACGCTGATCGTGTGCGGTTGTCCGATCAATGCCCGGTCACGCACCCAAATTTTGCAGAGCCGACCCGAAAACGTGCGTTAACTTTTGAGCCGCAATACGCGGCATGGAGATTAGCGTGAAAGATTAAAACT
>DHJP01000084.1 GCA_002404395.1 Clostridiales bacterium UBA4717 | reverse complement strand
ACCTCAGACTTGTCGGATATGACAAGGTCATGAGCATCGAGCACGAAGACAGCCTGATGTCGATAGACGAAGGACTTAAAAAGGCGGTCGAATTTATGAAACAGGTAATCATAAACGATCCCAAGCCCTCCACGATGAGTTGGGCATAATAACCCAAAGCGAAATTTCCTGCACCGTGCATAGCCGTGCAGTTGCAGCGCGGCACAGCCGCGCTGCTTTTTTGCGCCGAAGTGCTTTAAATCGACATATTCGGCGCGGTCGATACGCTAAAATACATATAAACGTTTTGAAAGGAAAAATCAAGTGGAAACCAAAGATATCCTGTCAAAGGTCGATCATACCCTGCTTAATGTCTGCGCAACCCGTTCGGAGATCGCCGCGCTTTGCGATGACGGAATCAAATATCAAACCGCCTCGGTCTGCATACCGCCGTGTTATGTCAGGTTTGCCAAAGAATATGTCAAAGACAAACTGAAGATATGTACCGTTATCGGATTTCCGAACGGATACGCCACCACCGCTGTCAAGTGCTTTGAATGTGCCGATGCCGTCGCAAACGGCGCCGACGAAATTGACATGGTCATAAATCTCGGCATGGTAAAAGAAAAAAGATATGACGATGTGCTCGCGGAAATTTCAAAAGTAAAAGAAGCGGCGGAAGGCAAACTGCTTAAAGTAATAATCGAAACCTGTCTGCTTACCGAGGAAGAAAAGATCAGACTGTGCGATATAGTCAGCCGCTCCGGTGCCGATTACATCAAAACTTCTACCGGTTTTTCGACCGGAGGCGCCACGCGTGAGGATATCGCGTTATTTAAAGCGCATTGCTCGCCGGAACTCAAGATCAAGGCAGCGGGCGGAATACGTTCGCTCAGGGACGCCGAGGACTTCATCGCGCTCGGCGCTTCAAGACTCGGCACCAGCTCAATAGTCAAGATCGTCAAAGAGGAGGAATCGAAAAAATGAACCGTTTCCCCACCCCGCACATAAATGCCGCGCCCAAGGATTTTGCGCGCACCGTACTGATGCCCGGAGATCCGCTCCGCAGTAAATATATCGCCGAAAACTATCTTGAAAACGCCGTGCTCATAAACAATGTCAGAGGTATACAGGGATACACCGGAACCTACAAAGGCACGCGCGTCAGCGTAATGGCAAGCGGCATGGGTATGCCGTCGATAGGAATATATTCGTATGAACTTTTCAACATATTCGGCGTTGAAAACATCATGCGGATAGGTTCAGCCGGCTCGATGTCTGAAAAGGTAAAAGTCCGCGATATCGTGATCGGCATGGGAGCCTGCACCAACTCAAGCTTTGCCGCACAGTATAAGCTTCCGGGAAGCTTTGCCCCGATCGCAAGCTACAAAATGCTTGAAACCGTCGTCTCAAAAGCCGAGGCTCACCACGCCGTATATCACGTCGGCAATCTGCTGTCGTCGGATACCTTCTATGATGACGATGATACTTCGACCGCGAAATGGCAGAAACTCGGGGTCATGGCAGTCGAAATGGAAGCCGCCGCGCTTTATATGAATGCGGCGCGCGCCGGCAAAAATGCGCTTGCTTTATGCACGATCTCCGACAGCCTTGTTACAGGCGAGGCTACCACCAGCGAAGAAAGGCAAAACTCGTTCACGCAGATGATGGAAATTGCGCTTGACTCGGCGTGCGAGCTTGATAAATTATCATGAATACCGAAAGAATCTTTTTAATCGTACTTGACAGTCTTGGAGCCGGTGCGGCTCCTGACGCCGCCGACTTCGGAGACGAGGGTGCAAGCACCCTCGGGAGCATCTCTAAGTCGCTTAAATTCAATATCCCGAATCTGAAAAAACTCGGGATCGGGAACATAGACGGACTTGACTTTCTCGGAACAACAGCCTCTCCCACCGCCGCCGTTGCGCGAATGAGAGAAGCCTCAAAGGGCAAGGACACCACGATCGGACATTGGGAGATCTCCGGCATAATCTCAGAGACCCCATTGCCTACATTTCCGAACGGATTTCCCGATGAAATAATCGAAAAATTTGAAAAAGAGACCGGGCGGCGCGTGATCTGCAACAAGCCTTACTCGGGCACTGACGTTATCCGCGACTTTGGACGTGAACAACTCAAAACCGGCGCGCTTATCGTATATACCTCCGCCGACAGCGTGTTTCAGATCGCGGCGCACGAAGACCTGATTCCCTGCGAAGAACTTTACCGCTATTGTCGGATCGCACGGAAATTGCTTTGCGGAAAATATGCAGTCGGACGCGTGATCGCACGTCCGTTCAACGGAGAATATCCGTTCACCCGAACGGCAAACCGTCACGATTTTTCGCTTGAGCCGTACGGGCGCACCATGCTTGACGCAATATCCGAAGCCGGACTCGATTCGATCGCCGTCGGCAAGATCACCGATATATTTGCGGGGCGCGGAGTTACCGAGACCCTGCTTTCACACTCAAATGACGAGGGTATGCGCCTCACCTCCGAGGTCGCAAAACGCGATTTTCATGGAATTTGCTTCACAAATCTTGTTGATTTTGACATGGTGTACGGTCATCGCAACAATGTGGACGGATATGCAAACGCACTTTCCGAGTTTGACGCATGGCTGCCCGATTTCATCGCCGGTCTGCGCGACGATGATGTTGTGATCCTTACCGCAGACCACGGCTGTGACCCCGGCGATATCAGCACCGATCATACCCGTGAATACACTCCGATGATCGCTTTCGGAAAATCGGTCGCACCGGTAAATTTAGGCACGCGAAATACCTTTGCCGATATTTCGGCGACTGTATGCGAATTGCTCAAAGTAAAGTTTGATTCTCCCGGCAAAAGCTTTGCCGAGGCAATAACATTAAATAACGGTAATTGAATTCCGGGAGATTACGACGCAGGATCTTCTCATCCAACGTCAAATCGAAGCCCATGCGGCTGCTCCGAAAGGTTTTATTATGAATTTCAACGATTTGATCAGAAAAAAAAGAGACGGAGGCACGCTTGACCAAAGCGAGCTTTCCGCATTTGTAAACGGCGTTACAAGCGCCGCGATACCGGATTACCAGATCAGCGCATTTCTTATGGCAACCTATTTCAGAGGAATGACCGACAAGGAAACCTCAATTTTAACAAACGAAATGGCAAACAGCGGCGATACGCTTGATCTGTCGCGCTTCGGCACCATGTCCGGAGACAAGCACAGCACCGGCGGAGTCGGCGACAAAACCACGCTGATCGTCGCGCCGATCGCCGCCGCGCTCGGCGTTAAGATCGCTAAAATGTCGGGACGCGCACTCGGTCATACCGGCGGTACCGTTGATAAGCTTGAAAGCATTCCCGGATACCGAGTGGAACTTGAACCCGAAGAATTTTTGGCTCAGGTCGAACGACTCGGGATCGCGGTTATCGCCCAGAGCGGGCACCTTGCGCCCGCCGACAAAGTGCTGTATGCACTCAGAGACGTAACTTCGACCGTAGACTGCCCGCCGCTCATCGCTTCAAGTATTATGAGCAAGAAGCTTGCCGCCGGATCTCACAATATCGTGCTTGACGTCAAGGTCGGCAGCGGTTCATTTCTTGAGTCATACGAGGACGCCGAGAAGCTTGCCGAAATGATGGTAAACATCGGAAAGCACTGCAACCGACGCGTGCGCGCCGTGCTGACCGATATGGACACGCCGCTCGGATACGCGGTCGGCAATGTGCTTGAAGTGATCGAAGCGGTAAAAGTCTTACGCGGAGAAGGTCCCGAAGATCTGCGGCAGGTCTCGCTTGTGCTTGCCGCAAATCTCGTTATGATGGCAAGAGAGATAGGATATGACGAAGCATACAAACTTGCCGTTGATACGCTGGCTTCGGGCGCCGCATACGATAAATTCAAGGCTTGGATATGCGCGCAGGGCGGAAGCATGAAGCATATCGAATACCCGGAATTTTTCGGCAGAGCAAATGTGGTATGCGAGATCAAAGCCGACCGAAACGGATATATCGGACATACCGACACCGCGCTGATCGGTGCGGCAAGCGCCGCCCTCGGTGCCGGACGTGCCAAAAAGGGAGATAAGATCGATCCGCTCGCCGGAATAGTACTCAAAAAGAAGACCGGCGATGAGATCGAGATTGGTGAAACGCTCGCCGAGCTTCATACCTCAACTCCCGAAGCGGCGCAACTCGGAGCGGAAAAACTGAAAAAAGCAATAACCGTAACCGACGCCCCGACCGAGACGCTTCCGCTGATCCTCAAAACAATCGGCGATTGATAACCTCCGCGACAAAAAAACTCCGAGGCACACTATTCTTTGTGTCCTCGGAGTTTTTTCGCTTTATATTATTATTTTTCGATTTTTAATTCAAAGAACACCGCCGTATTTTCATACTCAAGCTCAACATGAAGCATACCGTCTGCCAGAATATGCCGCTCGGTCGATTCCGCCGCATACACCGTAAGTATTTCGGCAGCTTTGCAATATGAATTGAGTGAAATATTTATCGCTCCGTGCGGCTTGCCGATATTCCACACCCCAAGCAATAACCGCGTATCCGACAAAAGGCCGTACGAATAAATACCGCTTTCATTCATGTGACAGCCGCCGCTCGGCAGCACCGGCAACGAACGCGGTATATACTCACGTATCTTTTTATAGTTTTTAATTGCGGTTTCGATAAGCACCAGATTTGTCTTATCCGAAAAGTCAATACGACCCGAAAGGAATATCGTTCCAAACATAGCGTTCACCATATTGAATACGGTTTCGCGTCCGTCCCTGCGCGCTTCGATATACGCCGCATCCGGTGCAAAATTTTCACGCACATCAAATAATGCCGGGTAGGGATACGACCACATTCCCTCCTTCTCGGGCGGCATAAGCGGCGCGCTTCCGATAAGGATTGAAGGATTGTTCAAATAAAGCTCCTGGTCCGAGGTGCTCTGCACAAAACAACGGCGCAGTATTTTGTTATCGTCGCGAAGCGCACCGCTTCCGCAGTTTTCGATTATGAGATCGGGATATTTTTCACGCACTTCATCAATAAAGGCATAAAAAGCATCAGCATTTTTGACGAGTCCCGCCGCGGGAGAAATACCGTCAAGCTCCGCGCCGATCCCCGTCGAGTGGTTATAGTCATTTTTGATATATCTGAATCCCATGCGGTAAAGTGCGTCAATACGCCCGAGAAGGTATTCGCGCACCTCTGCGCTTGTAAAGTTATAGAATGCCCGGTCTCCGTCAACGACCCTGCCGTAACGCTTCAGCAACGCGTCGTTAAGCGTACTGCCGTATGCGGTCATATTGCAGGTATCAAGCTCAAGCCATATTCCGGGCTTCATATTATGCGCCGATATATACTCTGCGAGTTTTTCGAGCGGCATTTCATCATACCAGGGTTTCGGGAGCCAATCTCCGAGTCCCTCTCCGTTCTGATTGCGAGACCAGCCGCCGTCTATCACAAACAGCTCACAGCCTAAAGCTTCGGCGGAATTGATAAGCGGCAGCAGCTTTTCGACGGTCGGATCGCCCCAGATACCGTTCATATATACGTTGTAGATCACCGGAATAACATCGTTTTTATAATGCGCGGTCGAATCTGCGCGTTTGAATTTCACAAGCTCTCCCGCCGCCGCCTCAAATCCGCCGTCGCAAAGTCCGATAATTGCGCGCTCGGCTTCAAGGGTCTCGCCTGGCTTCAGCTCATAATTCCAATACCCGTCATTTTCATCAAAGCCCGAAGCCTCACAGCCGAGACTTCCGTTTCCGTATCCTCCGTAAGCGCAAAGCTTGAGGTGCCAATTGTGAGAGCCTTCGATTTCACAAAAAAACGTACAGTTGCGCTTTGGATTTTCGATGATAACAAGCGGGTAATAATTTGCCGTGCTCCAGCCTCCGACCGATGATATTCTGAATGACTCACGCTCCCATGAATGGTTTGAAGTCGGATAAAGTCCGAGTTCACTCGGAGTGAATCCGCGCCACTGCGCCTCGCCCTGCCATTTATTGTGACAGATATGTATTTTTATCGAGTCGTTTTTATACCACGGCTCATTGTCGTTATGAAAAATATTTTCCGCAAATACCGATGAAAAACGCGTCAGCTTAATACTTCCCGAGGAAGCGTTTGTCAGCTTGTTCCTCACTTCGATCGCACTGCTCCCCGGCACCGGTCTCAGGGTCGTCACAAGTGAAAGCGATTTCGACTTACAAAAATATTCAAGTATAACAGCGTCGGCTTTACGCGTGCTTCCGACAAACTCAAACCCGCCGTTTCCGAGCGTATCAAGCTTCTCGCCGCTGACATTCACCTCAAAATTCGAGCGGTTTGAATCGGGCATACGCTCAATTTTTTCTCCGCGCTGCTTCAATATATATCTTCCGTTATCAAACAAAACTATCTCAGACGCGCCGTGTACGATCTTTTCCATTAAATCACCTCAAAGTAATGCCGCAAGACATAATAATACAATTTATTGTACCATACCCAAATGAGGTATTCAATGTCATTATTTGACCTATGCAAGTCATAATGAGCATTTTTTCGATTTTTTGGAAAAAATACCGGCGGCAGAGCGTTTTTATAACGGTCTGCCGCCGGTAAAAAATTTTATTCGACCTTTAATACTACTTTGCCGGTACTCTTGCCCTCATAAAGCAATGCGTGAGCGGCTTCCGCCTCGGTGATCGGCAAGAGCTTGCAGATCGTCGGTCTGATCTCACCCGACGAGACCCGACTCCACACCTGCTCGGTAAGTGACTTCAGTATCTGAGCTTTGCGGTCCTCCGGTTTTGAGCGCAGCGTGCTTCCGACAACTCTGACGTTGCGTACATAGAGCTTGCGCATATCTATGGTCGTAAAGTCTCCCGCAAGCGTAGCTATCATTATCCATTTTGCCATATACGCAAGGTGCGGCAGGCATTTGCCCATGATCTCTCCGCCGAGGCAGTCAATTGCAAGGCTCACGGGTCTTCCCTCTTCGTCAAAACGCTTAAGCACCTCGACTATATCTTCGGTTTGGGTATTTACGATCAGATCCGCCCCGGTTTTGGCAACTTCGGCACGCTTGCTCTCGTCAATTATGGTAGTAATGACATATGCGCCGAAAGCCTTCGCCATCGGAATCACCACGCTTGCCAGACCGCTTGCTCCGGCGTGCATAAGAAATACATCGCCCGCTTTGAGTCCGCCCTCGATAAAGAGGTTGAGATAAGCGGTCGCAAATGCTTCCGGCATAGCGGCAGCTTCCTCCATGGTACACCCCTCGGGGATCGGCATAGTCATATCGTATCTCACCGCAGCATATTCGGCATAACCTCCGCCGCCGAGCAGTGCGCATACCTTATCTCCGAGCTTCACTCTCCCTGACTTTGCCGCAGTTTCTCCCATAGCCGTGATTGTTCCGGCGACCTCAAGCCCCATGATATCTGGGCATCCGGGAGGCGGCGGATAACAGCCCTCTCTCTGCATAAGATCGGCGCGGTTTACTGCCGCATACGCTACCTTTATAAGAACCTGATCGTCTCTTAATACAGGATCGGGAAATTCGACCCACTCAAGGCTCTTGTCCTCATTTACACGTATCGCTTTCATTTTCGCTCTCTCCTTTTTACTCAGTCTGTTACACGCCTTTTTGCATAATATCGACGAGCATTTTCGCCTCGGACAAAAGCGGCTGTACCGCCGTCGCAAGCTCGTCGCGCTCGGGAACGCACAAAAACATTGAATTGCTCATAAACGGCGCCGATCTGCGATGTCTGTAGCTTTGAGCACCGCCGCACAAAAACAGCGACATATACGGAAGCTTTGCAAGCTCGGCGCTGATCTTGAAGTTTTCGCAAAGCTCGGATACGGTATCGGCAGCAGTTACGATCTTAGCAAAATCGGCGCCGCGCGAATGTTGCTCACGCGCCATTGCAAGCACCTCCGATTCCGGCGTAAACTTTAATACATGAGATGAAATAAGTACGTCCGCTCCGAGCTCATGTATCCGTGATATAAGTTTCTTCTGCTTTTCGACCGCCGCGGCATCATAAGTCAGCTCACCCGGGGTCTTATCAAACATATCGCCCATCACGTCGATAAGCGCGCCGCCGCATTCCGCCGCCGCGATCAGCTCTTCGGCAAGCTTATCATCGCTCTTTTGCTCATTTTCACAGCTTCTGTAGCAGGTCACATACACGGGTTTCCCCTCGGTGCAGGCGAAAAGCTCACGCAGTTTTTCGGGCGTCGCTCTTCTGTCTTCAGCCGCTCAAGCTGTATTCCGAAAGCATCCGCGCCGCCATCAAGCCCGAGTCGTATCAATTTCTTAGTGCGCTCAATACTTTTTGCCTGAACCATTGCGGTCAATATCGGTCTGTCAAGTGTAACAAAACGTCTCATCAGCCTTTATTCCTCATTATATTTCTGCCGCCGTCCATAAGGATATTTACTCCGTCGATAAAAGAGCCTTCGTCGGAAGCCGCATATAAAACCATATCAACGATCTCCTTTGGCTCTGCCGCACGTCCGAGCGCGGTCTTCATCGCCGCCATTCCGGGACGCGTCAAAACCGGACCGGGAGACACGCATACGCATCTGATACCATAGCCGCTGCCGTAAAGCGCAAGCGACTTTGTAAGCCCGTTCATAGCCGCACTCTTCGACGCCGAATATGCCACATTGCATCCGCAACCCTCTTCGCCGGTTATTGAGCCGATATTTACGATAACTCCGCTTTTTTGCTCACGCATATATTTAAGTGCGGCATGAGCAAAATAAAGCTGACCTTTAAGATTCACGTCGATCCCCCAATCGTACACCTCGATCGGAATATCCGGAAATTCCCCGTGGGCGTTGCACATACGGGTCTCGGCGCCTCCGGCAAAATTTACGACGACGTCAATGCGTCCGAAACTGTCAGCCGCCGCTTTGCAGACTTTGCATACCTGCTCATATGAGCGCACATCGCAACCGATGCCTATTGCTTTGCCCGGATATTTTTCGCACAGCGCTGCGGCGCACTCCTGCGCCGCAGCTTCGTTCACGTCTGCCATCACCGCCGAACCGCCGAGTTCAACGAATCTCTGACAAAACAAAAGCCCCATTCCCGATGCCGCCCCGCTTGCGATCGCGACTCTTCCTTCAAAATTCATTGCTTAAACCCTCGCTTTTTATGACTGTATTTGCTCTTTTGCGTATTATAGCATACAAATCCACGGTGCTTCAATGAATAAAAAGAAACAGTTTTGTCTTTTTCGATACATTTTTGCTCATAATCGCTTGACTTTATTGCAGAAAAAGTTATAATGTAAGCATATGATCCCCAAGGCGCGTACTACACTTGAAAAACACAGCACGCCGAATATGACGGTATTTGTCGCTTCGGCTCGCTTCGAAACGTGGAGAACGATATGTCAGAGCTTTCAAATATAACTGTAGCTGAAATACATGATATAATGACCGTTTACTCGCCGCGCGGCAGACGCTTCCATATGGAAGCGCGTCCGTATTGCGGCATTTCGTTTTGCAAAAGCGGAAAGATAACGTATAATCATAACGGAAAACTCTATGTTTCCGAGCCGAATTCGGTCGTGCTTTTGCCGGGAGGTGCGACATACGATCTGTACGGAAACGAAACCGGCTATTTCCCGATAATAAATTTTATACCCGTTTGCACAATATACGGCGAATTTGTTTGCCTGCCGCTCTCCGATCCCGCCGCCTGTCTGCATCTGTTCGACGCGCTTGCCCATGCATATGTATATGAAAATAATAATGTCAAGGTCATGCGGCTGACCTATGAATTGCTTGAAACCGCAGACCGTGGCTCCGACAGCGTAATTTTCGATCTGCTGAAGCCGGCGGAGGCATATATTAAGGAACATATTTACTCACCGGAACTTAAGATCTCCGAAATCGCGTCAAGCGCCAATATCAGCGAAGTCTACTTCAGAAAGCTTTTCACCGACAAACACAACACTACACCCAGACGTTACATAATCCGCACGCGCGTAGAACACGCCAAGCAGGAGCTTTTATCCACTCACAAAAGCATAACCGAAATATCCGCAGACTGCGGCTTTTCGGACGTCTTTCACTTTTGCCGCACCTTCCGCGAAGCCGTCGGTGTCACTCCGGGCGAGTACAGGAAATCCGCTTCAAAGCTGTAGGCGAAATAATAAAAGCTCCCGAACGAGTCAGGCGGCTGACAAAGCGCCGTTCTCCGTTCGGGAGCTTTTTTGAGCAAATATTATTTCCAATGTTTGAGATTCGGCACAACGGCTTCCATGTGTGCTCTGACCTGCTCTGCGGGCCATGCTTCGGACGCCATATGCTCCACGCAAAAATCTATCAGCTCCTCTTTACTTGAATATTTGAACTCGCCGTCCGAATAACACCACTTGCAATAGTCTTCGTTAAAGGCGCCGTCGGGATCTTTGCTGACGGTAGCATCGTCAAGAGGCATACCGCAGCACTGACAGATCAACTGCTTCGGCGAGCCGAGCAAAGTGTTTATCGAAACCTCAAACAACGCCGACAACAATTTCAGCGTGTCCGTGCTCGGAACTGTTTCGCCTCGTTCCCAACGCGAGACCGCCTGCCGCGTAACAAATACCTTTTCGGCAAGCGCTTCCTGCGACAACCCTTTTTGAGTTCTCAGATCAAGCAAAATATCTTTTGTTTCCATTATTGTCACCTCTCTTGAACAAAGTATAACACAAGCACTGTTTTAAATCAAGCAACCTGCAGTTGCGATTGTCAAGTCCGCATTTTTTCCTTTATCCAATTGTCGAGGAACTCTAACTGTTCCGGAGTGTGAAACCAATGCTCACCGTCTTTCATTACGGTAAGCGATGCCCCTGTTTTGTCTGCAAAGGCTGTCACGGTTTCAAGCGTAGTCGAATCCGACCACATCAGATTCTTTAAAAAGCGGCTTATAATGCTCCGCCTCGGCGGCGTTTCCGCCCTGCCCGTGAATATATACTGTTATATTTTTCATTTTTTATCTGACCGTTCTGTTCATGTATACAAGCTGACAACCGCCCGCTTCATGACTCGGCTTGAGCCTTTTGAAGCTGCTGTTCGGCTCCGTATTTGCAAATAAGCGAAATAATTATAAACATAACGCCGAGAGATACCGAAACCGAATTGTCAAGGCTGAACGGTTCCGTGATTTCAAAACGGTTTTCGATTACCGAATATACGATCGCGGCGACGATCTGCGTTCCGAGAGGTATGCAGATCGTAAGTATTCCGAGACGCAACAACTCCTTTGCTCCGTCAAGGCTAAACGGAGTACCGTCGTTAAGCTCGCGTTTAAAATAGTGCGCGGCAAATCCCGAAAGCACGGCCTCGCCGGCACACAGAATCATGCC
>DHJP01000029.1 GCA_002404395.1 Clostridiales bacterium UBA4717 | reverse complement strand
GATTGCCCCGAGGCACGAACCGCATTGAAATTCTTTCGGATCGACGGTCGGTACGATGTGATCGGCACCGGCTCTCTGCTCGGTGTAAAAGGCTATGGCAAGGAGCCGAAATCAGTTCCCGTAGGTTCGGAAACCGTGATCGATATGTACCCGTTGGATTTTGAGGAATTTCTGTGGGCAAACGGGATCTCCGAGCCGGTCATTGATATGCTGCAAAAAGCATTGGATACGGAAACGCCGGTGCCGGATGCATTGCACAGCCGCATGAAACAACTCCTGCTGCAATATGCCGTTGTCGGTGGAATGCCGGATGCCGTACAGACCTTTGTGGACAGCAAGCAGATGGATGAGGTGCTGCGCATCCAGCGTGACATCGTGCGTTCTTATGAAGACGACATGGTGAAATACGCGGAAAAGAAAGACAAGTCCCGCATCAAAGAGTGCTTCCAGTCCATCCCCCGTCAGTTAGCCAAGGAAAATAAGAAATTCCAGTATTCTGTTGTCCGAAAAGGCTCTACGGCTGCAAAATATGCCGGAAGCCTGCAATGGATCGAGGATGCGGGGATCATCTCCCGCTGCTATAACCTCTCCATTACCGAGCTGCCGCTGGACGGCAACGCCGAGGAGGACACCTTCAAGGTATATATGCGCGATATGGGGCTGTTCGTCAGTATGCTGGAAGACGGCACACAGTACGACATACTGCAAGGCAATCTCTATGGCTACAAAGGCGCTATCTTTGAAAACCTGATTGCGGATATTTTTGCAAAGATGGGACGGAAGCTCTATTATTTCCACAAGGATTCCGGCTTAGAGGTGGATTTTGTGATCCGCTACAAGGGCGAGTGTACGCTCGTGGAGGTAAAGGCAGCGACCGGCAACATCAAGAGTACAAAGACGATTCTGAATCATCCGGAAAAATACCATGTCAGCAGTGCCATCAAGCTGGGCGACTATAATGTCGGGCGCACCGGACAGGTGCTGACTCTTCCGCTGTATATGGCGTTTTTGCTGAGAACACTGTAAGATGCATTTTTCGCGTATACTCGCTTGAAGGAAATCTGATATAACCAGCAGCAAGATGAATGTAAAAAGCCGAGCATAAAATGCCCTTTTCCGGCGAATGGATTGACTATTGCGAAGTTTTCTGTTATACTATCCATGTAAGTATCAAGTTTGGTTCTGAACCAAGCATAGTTTAACAGAGTTATCACAGTGTCATTTGCGTTATTGCAAATGGCACTTTTTTTGTTTCCGGCCAATTCATTCGGGCATAAAGCCAGCAGTCCTTCGGGAGTGCTGGCTTTTGTCATATATCAAGGCGGCATTGCCGTCAAAATCAAAGAAAGGAGCATTTCACTATGCAAAAACCATGCCAGGACAGCTATTATACGCTGTTCAGTTCCTATCCGACGCTGCTGGATTATCATGAGGAACAGGCAAAGAACAGCCGTTGGATCCGCTGCAAGGTCGCTGACCTGCAGGTGGAACCTCTCGGCGAGTCCTCGCCTCTCATCGGTAATTTGTCGGCGTTTGCCGCAGGAACATCACAGGAAGCCGTAAAGGATACGGCAGAAAATCTCGGGCTTGCCATGCGCGTAAACGGAGAACTCTATCCGGTCCGCATGACAGCCTACAAAAGCCTGCTCGACAGAGCGAAGATCGGAGGCACTGCGCTTCCCAAACTCAGCCGCGAGGTATTGGCCGAAGTGCTCAACGAATGCCTGAAGCTGTATTCGGCGGATGCGCTCTTGCTGATCCGGGACGAAAAAATCTCTGCCGTTCACTCCGGTGATGAGGTGGATTATTCCGTCCTTCCGATCGACGAACTGCTGAAAGTTCTGCAGGCAAAACTCGATGCACGGTTCTCCGGGAACGAGTTTGAGTCTGGGTACTGTGACCATTCCCTGGTCAGTGCCTCATGGCGAATGCCTGACCAGAAGGAAGACCTGCTCGGTACCTATGCAAAGGTGCTGGCTGCCCAGGGCAAAGCGACGATGGCATCCAAGCTGATGCCGGGTATCCGCTTTATGACATCGGATACCGGTGTCGCCTCGGCAAAGGTCTCTGCACTTCTGATGAACGGCAGGCACTCTATCCATATCGGCGGCTGCGTAGCCGTAGATCATCGGCATCAATCCAAGGTCGCTGACTTTGATACAGCACTGGATCAACTGTTTGCCCAGTTTGGGGACAGCATCGCCAAGCTGCAGGCGCTGATGGAGATCCATCTGGATTTTCCGATCAACGCCATGACGCGGGTGTGTAAAAAGCTCAGCCTTCCTAAAAAGGCAGCAGTCGAAGCAATCGCCATGTTTGAGATGTCTTACGGCGGAGGCCCTGCCACGGCACATGATGTGTTTCTGGCCATGCAGGAGATCCCGTTTATTCTCAAAACGGATAAGTTCCCCGAAAGCAAACTCCTTGTTGTCGAAGAAAATATGGCGCGTGCGCTCACACTCAAATGGAGTGATTTTGATTTGGCAAAGGCGGTGAGCTACTGATGGCGGCACCGAATATCCTATGCGATACTGCCGGAATGACCAACGCTCAGTGGCTGGCGGCTCGTATGCACGGACCGTCCGGTAAAATCCCGTATACGGTCGGCGGCAGTGATGTGGCAGCCGTCTTCGGGGTCTCCCCTTGGACAACGCCGCTGGAACTGTGGATGATCAAAAAGGGGCGGATGAAACCGCCGGTAAAAAGCAACGCCAATCAGCTTGAAATGGGGCATTTGCTTGAACCTATCGCAGCGCATTGGTATGCCAAGAAAACCGGCAACCGCGTGTATGAGGACACGAACCTGTACCAACACGCAGACCATCCGTATGCGCTTGCCAACTTCGATCGGCGTTTTGAGCGTGCCTCTGACGGAGAGTCTGGTATCCTGGAGTGCAAGAGCTGCACCTATCATAAAGCAAGCGAGTGGGACGATGGTGCCATTCCTTTGTACTATGAATTGCAGCTGCGTTTCTATCTGGCCGTTGCCGATGTCAACATCGGTTCGTTCTCCGCAATTTGGGGAAATAATCCGGACAACGACCTGGCGATTCCGGATATCACCCGGGATAAAGCCAAGGAAGATATGATCTTCGAGCGCCTCGATGAATGGATATGGAGCCTTGAGCATGATAAGCCGCCTACAATGTCCGGCGTAGCGCCGCAGTTGGCGCTTGAATCGCTGGCCCGTATCTACGGAGAAAGTCAGTCCGGGCTGCCGACCATTGAATTTTCTTCCAAACAGGAAAATGCACTGCGTCGGATCGCTCTGTTGCAGGGCAAGATCACGGAGTGCAACCGTGAAATCAAAACTTATGAAAAGGAGATCGAAGCACACAGCGTGCGAATTGCCGAAATCATGAAGGAGCATGAGCATGGTGTCCTTACGACGACATCGGATAAGCTTCTCATTGATTACGTCACTAAATCCACTACACGACCCGATTCCAAGGTTCTGAAGGCAAAGTATCCGACGATCCTGCCGGATGTAATGAAAACTACACAGAGCCGTAAGGTCAAGGTCAGTGTACAACCACTTTAAGAAAGGAGTCCTACTATGGACAACATCTATCACCAATACTGGCAGCAGGAGCTGATGTATCAGTTGGCTTCCGCTGATCGGTGCCGCAAGAGAGCCTATGTGTGCTCCCCCTTCCGGGCGGACACCCGCGAGCAGCGCGAAAAGAACCTGCGCACGGCAAGAGCGTATATGTTCTACGCAAACAAGAAAATGAACATGAACGCCGCCGCGCCTCATGCGTATCTGCCGCTTTTGCTTTGCGATGAAATTCCTGCCGAAAGAGCCATTGCGCTTCGGTTCGGTCTGGAGATCCTGGAGCAAAGCGATGTTATGCTCGTATGCGGAAATAAGCTCAGCAACGGTATGCGCGGCGAAATCGCCAAGGCGGCTTTGCTTCGTATGCCGATTACGGTATTTGACGAAGGCCTGTATCTGGAGGTGCAGAAACTCGTCACACAAAACAACGGGAATAAGAAATCCGTAAAGCTGGATCGTGAAAACTTTCCGATGGCTTTTACGGAGCCCGAATCCTATCTGGAAAATGCGGCACTGTTCAAATGAGTATGCCGTATCACAAAGAACTCCTGAGAAGCAGTGTTTCGCTGCGTTTTCGGGAGTTCTTTGTTTTCCGGAACAAAGCGAAAGGAGTAATGACATTGTTATGCCAATTTGAAAAAATGATCTATCCTTCCGGAACCGGTGCGGCGGATGCGGCAAGCTTTATGATTGCGCTTTACCGACCCTGTGAGAAATTGAAGGATAGCAGCGGCAACACCATTACACAAATCAAAGCCGTCGGGTACTGCCTGCCTACTGCGGGTAACATGCGCTATGAAATGCGTGGACACTGGCGCAAGGACCCCAAATACGGCATTCAGTATGATGTCGAGGGGTACGAGGAACAGATCATTCCGACCCGGGAAGGCATCGTTGCCTATCTCTCGTCCGGGCAGATCAAAGGCATCGGTCCGAAAATGGCGGAGCGTATCTATGATGCGTTTGGGAATATGGCACTGGAGGTGCTGGACAAGAAGCCGGAAAAGCTTTTGACCATCTCCGGTATCAGCCAGAATAAACTCAAAAAAATCTGCGATTCCTACCTTGCCAACCGCGGTGCTCGTGATGTGGTAGCCTTTCTGTCGCCGCACGGGATCACGCCGAACCGTGCCGTAAAGCTCTACAAAGAATACGGAGAACAAACGATGGATATCGTAAAGAACCATCCGTATAAGCTCTGCGAAATGGCCGGCGTGGGCTTCAAGACGGCAGATAAGATCGCCATGAGTATGGGCATCGACCGCCTATCTCCTGAACGAGTGGACGAGGGTATCCTCTACACACTGACTGATGCGGAAGGCCACGGAAATCTGTGTATGGAACGGGACGGCTTCATTGCAGCCTGCCAAAAGACATTGGAGACGCCGGAGCTTACGGATCAAATGATCGCAGCCCGTGCCAATCGCCTCATCCTTGACGGCAGAATGCGGACCTATGAAAGCTGTGTTTATCGGGAAAAGACGGCAAAAGCCGAAGAAAAGCTTGCCAACTTGATCCGGTATCAGATCCGCCATCAAAATCCCTGCACTTATGGTGATTTGGACCATGAACTCGACCGTGAGGAAAGCCGTTTGAAGGTGCGTCTGGCACCCGAACAGCGTCAGGCAATCAAAACGGCGCTCACCAGCGGCCTTTGCATTATTACCGGCGGTCCCGGTACCGGCAAGACGATGCTGCAAAAAGCTTTGCTTGGCATTTACAGCCGCAATCATCCGTCAAAGGAGATCGTGTGCTGTGCGCCGACAGGGCGTGCCGCAAGGCGTATGGAGCAGTCAACCGGGTTTCCGGCCTCTACGGTTCATAAGGCTTTAGGTCTGATTGCCGGCGAAGACGGAGAATACGGCGACCCGGAAACGCTGGACGCCGATCTGATTTTGGTCGATGAGGTGTCTATGCTGGATATCTACCTTGCCGGAGACCTGTTTGACTCTGTAAAACCGGGCAGTCAGTTGATCCTTATCGGAGACGCAGACCAGTTACCGTCTGTCGGACCAGGAGCGGTGCTGAGCGAGATGATCGCAAGCGGCACCATCCCTGTCGTGAAGCTGGATAAGATTTTCCGCCAAACGGCAGGCAGCCGAATAGCGACCAATGCAAAATTGATCCGTCACGGGAATATGAGCCTTGAGTATGGCAACGACTTTCAGTTTTATGACTCGGTGAGCATTCCCAAGTCGGCCGAGAAAATCGTAGAGCTGTACCTGCAGGAAACCGCCAAGTACGGTGTGGACAATGTTGCACTGCTCTCACCATATCGACAGAAAACCGAAACCGGTGTCAATGCGCTCAACGAGCTGCTGCGGGAGAAAATCAATCCTCCGGCACCGGACAAAACTGAGGTTGTTCACGGAACCAGAAGGTTTCGCTGCGGTGACAAGGTGATGCAGATCAAAAACTGCGATGAAATCAGCAACGGGGACATCGGGTACATCACAAAAATCTGCAAATCCGGTGATGAAACGACCGTCACGATTGATTTCGGAGACGGACGAATGGCTGAGTATGACACGAGTCAGCTCGATATGCTAGACCTGGGTTATGCTTCTACCATCCATAAGTCGCAAGGCTCGGAGTACAGGTCTGTGATCATCAACCTGCAATGCGCCCACTATGTCATGCTGACACGGCCTTTGGTGTATACCGCCATTACCCGCGGCAAGGAGAATGTCATCATTGTCGGCGAGCGCCGTGCTTTGTGTATGGCAATCAAAAAAACCGACACAGAAAAACGCGGCACCTGTTTGGCAAAACGCCTGCAGGCCGCTATGCAATGAAAGGAGTACCGAAATGGCAACAATTTTGGAGCAGTACCGAAAAAGGCAGAATGATATCCGTGAGCAGATTGCGGCAAACAGCTTACCGCTTGACCAGATGCTGATTATGCAGGAACTGAACTACCGCATTTGTGTGCTGGAGACTTTTGAGAGCCTGTGCAAATCCGCGCCGGTCACGATGGACACCAAATCTATGGGATTCCATTTTCAGCTTGTAGATGCCTATGTGCGCTTTACGCTGAACGAGCGCAAGTTCGGTCCCAAGACGGACGCTGAGGGCCAGAAAAAACGGGAAACCGCCCTGCAGTCCTTTACGCAGGTCGTACAGGACGGACGCAAGCGTTTCTCCAGCTTTAACGCATCTACGCAGGAACAGTACAAAACCTGCATCAACAATTACATTAAGACGATCCTGCCCGTCTGGATGCAGTATCGCAACACCTATATCAATTTCTAAGGAGGCTTTCTAATGAGTCAGAACAACTCGAATGATAAGGCGGCTATGCTTGCCAAAATCGAAGGAATCAACAAGGTGGACGGATTCGATCCGACGCCGTTTGCGGTAGATTATACCGACCTGGAAACCGGTGAGGTGCGCAAGCGCCTCCCGGTTATGATCCAGATGGCGTGGTTTCGCATGAAGTATCCCGAAGGGCGTATTGCCATTACGGTATCACCCGGAAAGGAATGCTTTGTGGCAACAGCTAAGGTATACCCAAGCTACAAGGACGGTGCGGAATGCTATCTTGCCGAGGCAACAGCCTCTCGCGGATACCTGGCAGATAAACCTTCCGTTTCGCCCCGTGAATGGGCACAGACGGCAGCCGTCGGTATTGCACTGCGTAACGCCGGCTTCGGTTTGCAGTTTGCTATGGCAGGTGATGAATTCGAAGACACTGCCACGGATGAGCTGAACGGCAACGGCGCTCAGGCAGGCGGCGGCACACCGCATGAAAACGCTACCGTTATGCCTGAGCGGGAAACGGAGGAAGAATACACCGTGGAGCCAACGGCGCCGCCGCAAAGAGAACTCACCTTTGAAGAAAAGGTAGAACAGGCCATGCGTGTCCCTTGCCCGATAACCAAGTACGGCGGAAAGACGCTGGGTGATGTATTGCAGATGGATCCGAAAGCGATCCAGTGGTGTGCTACAAAATTTACGGGCGGCGAGGAAATTCGCAATGCAGCAAAGCTGATCTGCGAATATGCACAACAGAAAGCTTCAGCGTGAAGCATAATAAATTCGGGGGCGGCAGAAAGCCTGCCGTCCCCGGAAAGGAGGTTGTATGGAAAAGATTCATATGTGGGATATTATCTCACTGCTTGGGATACCGTATCCCTCATCCGGTCAAAGCTCGTACTATGTACAGTGTCCATGCTGTGACGAGAACCCGCGGAAAAAGCATTTGAATATCAACTTGAAAAAGGAAGTCTTTCGTTGCCCGCGTTGCGGCGCTTCCGGCGGAATATTCGATTTGTATGCGTTATATACCGGCATTCCGCGCGACGAAGTCCGCAAAGCGATTCTGGCACGAATGGGAGTACCTGAGAATGCTTCGCGCCCGCGGCAGAAGATTCTGCCGAAAGCGGATACGGAATGCCCATTAACGGATATCGACGCACGCCATGCAACCTATAGTGCATTGCTCTCCAAACTCACACTGGCCTCTGACCACAGGGATAATCTACTCGGACGCGGCCTGACGGATGCAGATATCGAAAGGCTCGGATATAAAACAACGCCGGTCGTCGGTATGACGCAGATTGCAAAGCAATTGCAGTCTGATGGCCTATATCTCGCCGGTGTGCCCGGATTTTATCGGGATGACAGCGGTGCATGGACCTTTATCCATGAGAAACGCGGCATTCTGATTCCCGTGCGTGACCGCTACGGGAGAATTCAGGGGTTGCAGATCCGTCGGGATAATGTGGAAAAGCGCAAATTCCGGTGGGTCTCCAGTACCGAGAAAAAAGACGGCTGCAAAGCTGAGGGATGGACGCATTTGTCCGGCCCTGTACGCCCGATGCTTGTTCTGACAGAAGGACCAATGAAAGCGGATGTAATAAACGCTCTTACCGGCCTAACGGTTCTGGCCGTCCCGGGTGTGAATACTCTGACGCAGCTTGAACTGACTCTGACAGAACTGCGCAGCGAGGGATTGGTCGAAATCAAAACGGCTTTTGATATGGATTTCGCAATCAACCATCATGTGCAGAATGGGTATAATAATCTTCTGCAGCTGCTCGCCGATATGGGGTTCCGGTATGGTACCTATCTGTGGGATCCGGCTTACAAAGGGCTTGACGATTATATCTGGGAGTATCTTTTCCGGAAAAAGCAATCAAAATAAATGGGAGCGGCGAAGACACATCTTCGTCGCTCTTCTCACTTTTGGCTGAGGAGAATTGTGTTTTATAGGCTGGCGATATATAATAAAATACAGGGAGGCGATACTATGACGACTGCGACGGCAATTGAAGTTCAGAAAAATTTTGAGAGATACCTGCAAATGGCGCAATCCGGCGATGAAATAATAATCACTAAGAATGAAAAGGAAATCGCTCGATTAGTTCCTTATGAAAGAGACGAATCTTTTTTGACAGATTCATTGCTTGGTGTCTTAAAAAACGATTATGATGAAAAAGATGCCAAAATGAATCGTATGCAGAAATAGGAAGCCATGAGCTGATACAGAGACTGGGTGTGACAATAATTCCGTCCACACTGATACTGAGGCATAAAAATTCTCAGCTTGCCTATTGTTTGCAATTATTTCACGCTTCCGAGCTACAAATTTTGCAAACAAGTGCTTGCATTTGATGACAAAACGACATATACTATAAAAAAGAAAGGGGCGATCTGCTATGGCAAACTCTTTAATTCAGTTCCGCACTGAAGAGGTATCCCGAATCAAGGCAATGGAGATTTGTGAAAGGCTCGGTATTGATCTTCAGACATATATGCGTATGTGCATTTCAAGACTGATTCAGGAAAACGGGATTCCGTTTTCTATGAAGCTTGATGACCTGCCGGATAACAAAGCTATTAGGGCAATGAAGTCTGCCGGTCGTATAGCTGAAGAAAATGACATAGCCGATATGTCATTGGATGAGATCAATGCTGAAATTGCCGAAGCGAGAAAACAGGTATAAAATGTAATAACTATTCGGTTATTGATGATAGAACTTGACGGCCCAAACTGACCATATCGAGGAAAAAGAAACATGAGTAAGGAACAATACATCGAGTTTC
>DHJP01000071.1 GCA_002404395.1 Clostridiales bacterium UBA4717 | reverse complement strand
CAAAAGGACCGCGACCGTAATTTTGGGGAAATATGTTGCCGGACTTAAATATAAGGGCGATTACTATCTGACGCTTGAGGACAGACTGTACGCCGTTCCGATAGTCGGAAGTCTGACGCGCGGAACCAGGATTCGCAGACGAGAGGAGATATCGTCTTATTGCGACGGTCCGAAGCGGGCGGTAAAGATTCTGATTCCGTCATATTTATGAAAATAAAGGAATAATAGCAAGTCCCTCAGACGTCAGAACACCTGTCTGACGTCTGAGGGACGTTTTTTGCTTTTATTTGTTTTTTAGGCTTAAACTCCCGAATAAGCGGCAAATCCGCCGTCAACCGGGACCACCACTCCGTTTACAAAGCCCGAAGCGTCGGAATCGACAAGCCAAAGCAAAGTGCCGATCAGATCTGACGGAACGCCGAAGCGGCGCATGGGAGTATGCGAGAGGATCTTCTCGCTTCTCGGAGTCAACGAGCCGTCGGGATTTGTAAGCAGCGTGCGGTTCTGCTCGGTCAGGAAGAAGCCGGGAGCGATCGCGTTGACTCTGATCCCGACCTCCGCAAAGTGAACTGCAAGCCATTCGGTAAAGTTCGATACTGCCGCCTTCGCACCCGAATATGCCGGGATCCTTGTGAGCGGTCTGAAGCTGTTCATGCTTGAAATATTTATAATTACCGCGCCTTCCTTGCAAGCCATTTCGCGTGCGAACACCTGAGTCGGGATCAGCGTGCCGAGGAAGTTAAGGTTGAATACGAATCCGATACCTTCCGGATCCAGATCAAAGAAGGTCTTTACGCCTTCTACCTTTTCGGTCAGATCTTTGGCTTCAAGCGTATCCTTGGTGGTCGAGCCTTTCGGATTATTGCCGCCGGCACCGTTTAAAAGTATATCGACTTCGCCGAGTTTGGCGTGGATCTCGTCTCTTGCCGCTTCAAGACTTGCCTTATCAAGCACGTTTGCGGCAACGCCTATTGCCACACCGCCGTCGGCATTGATCTCGGAGGCTACCTTTTCCGCCGCTTCCGCACGCAGATCACATACGGCAACTTTTGCACCTGCCGCTCCGAGCGCCTTGGCAAATTCCGAGCAAAGCACTCCGCCGCCTCCTGTAACTACGGCAACCTTTCCCTTGAGGTCAATATTGAACGGGAGCTTCATTGTTATGTACCAAACCTCCGCTAAAGAGGCTTCCTTTCTTTGTATGATCGACTATATTTTATATCATAAAAATGACAAAAGAAAGCCTTTTGCGGAAAATGCTTTAAAAATATATGTTTTTAAAAAAACGCATATGAGTATCGCGCCGCCCGCGCATTGCATATATTGAAAGAGTGATCGGCTTTTGCTGTTGTACGGCGTAACTTCGGCAATCGGTCTTGCAGGAAGCCTGAAGTTATACATACAAAATAAACTTTTATTATTGAATACGGCGATACGGAGGAATGTATGGATTCGATCGGATACTTAGTGGTGAATGTTACCGCGGCTGACGGCACGATACCGATAAAGGACGCATATGTGGCGGTGTATGATGCCGACAATACCGGAAGTATAGTTGCTTCAAGATATACGGGAGAAAACGGAAAAACCGATAAAATCGAGTTGGAAGCTCCGCCCAAAGCCCTTTCGGAAGCGCCGGAAAATCGCGAACGTCCGTATGCGGTGTACAACGTTGAAGTCAAGGCGGACGGCTTTTACGATCTGTACAGTATAGAGGTGCCGATATTTGAGGGGATAACTTCTGTTGTGCCCGCGGCTATGCAGGCAAAGCCGGAGTTTAACGCCGAGGCGTTGAGACCTGAGCTCGGGCTTTACAATCAGAATACCGAACCCGATCTGAGGGGAGGCGAAGCTTAAGTAATGCAAAATGAATTGCCGCTTCCGAGCATACCCGAATACATAACCGTTCATCTCGGCGCGCCGGACGATACTTCTGCGCAGAATGTTACCGTCCCGTTCGTTGACTATATCAAAAACGTCGCTTCAAGCGAAATATATCCGACCTGGCCCGAAAATGCACTGCGCGCTAATATTTACGCGGAGGTGTCGTTCGCCCTGAATCGGATATATACCGAATATTACCGTTCGCGCGGATATGATTTCGATATTACAAATTCTACGGCACGCGATCAGTCGTTTGTTTACGGCAGAGATATTTTCGATAATATATCAACGCTTGTCGATGACCTGTTTGACGATTATCTGCGCAGACAGGGAAACGTCGAGCCGCTCTTTGCGCAGTATTGCAACGGTACTACCGTCACTTGTGACGGGCTTTCGCAATGGGGAAGCGTATCGCTTGCCGAAGCAGGGTATACGCCGTATCAGATAATCACCGATTATTACGGGAACAACGTGGACATAGTTACCGACGCGCCGATAATGCCGGTCGAGGAAAGTGTGCCGACGCCGCCTTTACGCATCGGTTCGTCGGGAAACGATGTGCGTACGCTTCAGATAAGACTCAACCGCGTTTCGACCAACTTTCCGAATATTCCGAAGATATATCCGATAAACGGTGTTTTCGGAGGTTCGACCGAGGAGGCGGTCAAGGAGTTTCAACGGCAGTTCAACCTGACTCCCGACGGTATTGTCGGCCGTGCCACCTGGTATCAGTTGCTTCGCATATACGGCGGAGTAAAACGGCTCAGCGAGCTTCAGAGCGAGGGCATAACGCCGGAGGAGATCGCCTTGCAGTATCCGGCATATGAAATTGCCGCAGGAGCCGGAAGAGAGTATGTGCTGATCGTGCAGTATTATCTGAACGTGATCGCGGAAAACAGCAGCATAGTGCCGAGTGTGGCGATTGACGGAATATACGGAGACGATACTGCATACGCTGTGCGCGTGTTTCAGGAAAATTACGGACTTGAGCCGACCGGACGGGTAAACGAGGCGACTTGGAATGCATTGACAGACATATATAACGGAATAGTCGAGTCGCTGCCGGATTATTACAGCGATACGGATATCCTGCCGTTCCCGGGCAGAGTGCTGTCGCTCGGCGTTGAAGGCAATGATGTGAGGATCCTGCAGGAATATTTAAACGAGCTTGCGGCAGTGTATCCGGAGATCCCAACGGTTGAGGTGACAGGGGTATTTTCGCCCGAAACCGAAACGGCGGTAAGGGCGTTTGAGGAGCTTAACGGACTTGAACCGCGCGGCGTTGTGGGCGTGGTGGCATGGTATGAGCTGAGCCGTGCAGTGCGCGATCTGCGCTCGGGCGAGCTAAGAAGCACGGGACAATATCCGGGATATGATATCGGAGATCGGGAGGGATAAATCTATGAGCGAAAATTATAAACGGTCGGTTTACGAGATACAGGAGTACCTTAAGGAGCTTCATCATGCGGGATTCCCGATCGGTCTCGTACATCCGGACGGAATATACGGAGACGAAACGCGGACGGCGGTAAGCGAGTTCCAGAAGTATGAAGGACTGCCTCAGACAGGAGTGGTTGACCGTGATACGTGGGACCGAATGTATTTGGAATATTCGCGCTCAGTTTCGCGCAGAACAAGGACCGCCCCGCTGTATCCGTTTCCGTCGGGAGTCGGATATGCCACAGAACGCGGAGAAATTTCTGCGATAATCAAGATCATACAGCTTGTGCTGACCGATCTTTCAACATTGTATGATGACGTAGGAGCGCATGATTCCGGAGTGTACGACGCCGATACCGCCGAAAGCGTAAGAAACTTTCAAAAACGCAACGGACTCGGCGAGACAGGTGTGGTAGACGGAGAGACGTGGGAAAGATTGGCGGATATTTTCAACCGCCACAACAATTCGGAGCATTAGCAGAGTGACTGTTAAAAAGATGTTTAAACGGTCACTCCGCCGAATCGATTTCAAAGGGTGTAAAAAACTCATCTTGAGTTTTTTACACCCTTTGTGTATTTGTATTTTCTTAGCTATGAGTTAAAATAATACATACGGAGGTGTGTATATGAGCGGACGTTTTATAACTTCGGAAGCGATCGGCAGATTTGAAAAATATCTGGCGGCAGAAGAAAAGAGTGCGGCGACGATCGAAAAATATGTCAGGGACGCGTCGGCGTTTTCGGAATATACGGGCAGCAGTGAGCTCACCAAGGAGCGCGTTATCGGATACAAGCTGTATTTGCAAAAATACTATGCTGTGCGCAGTGTCAATTCCATGCTTGCAAGCCTTAACCGCTTGTTTGATTTTCTCGGCTGGCTTGACTTCAAGGTAAAATCATTAAGGCTTCAACAGCGGACATTCTGCGCGGAAGAAAGAGAACTCACCAAAGCCGAATATGTACGACTTTATAAAACCGCCGACAGGCGGCGCAATGAACGCCTGAGCCTGATATTGCAGACGCTTTGCGGCACGGGTATCAGAGTAAGCGAGCTTGAATTTATCACAGTGGAAGCGGTAAAGCGCGGTGAAGCGGTCGTAAGCTGCAAGGCAAAAACGCGCTCTGTCTTTATAGTAAGCAAACTGAAACAAAAATTGCTTCGCTACGCGGCGAAGCAAAATATTAAAAGCGGAGTGATTTTTGTAACGAAAACGGGAAAACCGATGAGTCGGACAAACACTTGGCGTGAGATGAAGGCGTTGTGCAAGGAAGCCGGCGTGAAAGCCGAAAAAGTGTTTCCGCATAATCTTCGGCATTTGTTTGCGCGCGTGTTTTATTCGCTTGAAAAAGATATAGCCAAGCTTGCCGATATTCTCGGACACAGCAGTATCAACACGACAAGAATCTATATTATTTCGACCGGTGCAGAGCACCGCCGCCGCATGGAAAATATGCGACTTATTTTATAAACGTAACATAATCGATATTATGTTGTAAATCGGTCATTGGGAATGACTGATTTACAGCTCGACAGCTAAAAGAGAGCATGACAACAAAGCCTTTTCGACATTGTCAAAAAACAACGAAATGAAAAGGCTTTATTGCCATGCTTGAATTTTGATATTTGTATACATTTTGACACTTTTGTGTTCGAAAATACTTTACAAATCACTGATGCTATGCTATAATGCAATATATGGAATGGTGTTTGCCGTATCTGCGATATAAATAAAATACAACATAATATCGATTATGTTGTAAAAATTCAGGAGGATGACAATTATGCGATATACGGAAAATGATCGCGAATTATTCTTACAGTCGGCAGAAATTGTGGCGCCCATGCTTTTAGGCAAGGTATTATGCAGAAAAATGCCAAACGGCGAAATTCTCAGAATGATAATCACCGAAACGGAAGCGTATCCTGCGGATGACAGTGCTTGTTACGGATATGGATATGAGGGAAACCACGGCGACAAGAAAAAGACTGCCGCAAATGCTCCGCTGTTTGAACTCGGCGGCACCTGTTGCCTTTACGGCGGAATGATTTTAATAGGCTGCGGAGAAAAAGGAAAACCTGACAATGTTCTTATACGAGGCGGAATTCATAACGGTGAATATTGCGGCGGACCTTGCACGGTTGCGAATGCTCTCAAAGCGGATAAGCAGCTTCACGGCATAAATATTACACAAGACAATTCCGAACTGTGGATCGAAGAAAAACCGGGAATTTCCTATTTGGCTGTTGCAAGAAAGGGCTTGAGCGATACCGTTTGCGTTGAGGATAAAGACCGAAAATTGCGCTTTTTTGCCGTGTGAAGATGTATGATTGAAATGCAATAATATTTATTTTGATATGCGTGATTCAATTAGGGACAATAAATTTTATATACTTATGAATGATAAGGCGGTATTTTTATGAAATGGTATATTGCGGTTGAAAATGAGCTAAAAGAAATCCCGGAAGAGGTTTTAATTTATAAAATTCAGAATGGTGAAATTTCACTTGATACATTTGTAGCTAATGATGAAATCAAGAAATGGATACCTTTAAAGAACACTAAAATATATAAAGAACAATGTAATGTCAAAAACGCTTCAGGCATGTGTTTTTCATCGAATGCAAGTGCAAATAATGAAGTTGCAAAAGTTAAGAAGAATAAAGTAACAGAGATTGCTGTAGCAGTCTCAATTATTATGGTAATTGTTTTGTTTGTATTTCAAATATCCGGCATAAGCAGTGGCAAGAACTCACTAGTCGGAGAATGGAAATTAGACAACCACAGTTCAATGACTTTTTTTAAAAACGGAACAGCATTATGGGAAAGCGATGATGGAAGCCAAACGTTCGAGTGGGACGTTAACGGGAATATTATGACGTGGTATTTTGGTGTTAATTCTTATAGATATACTTGGAAAATTAAAAATAATAATCTTTATGTTAATGGAGAGTATTATGCAACACGTCGGAGATGAGAATTGTGCTAAATAATACAGAACATGACATAAAAGCAAAGCCTTTTCACTTTTTCAACAGACATAAGAAGATTGATTTCCAAAAAGATGAAAGGAAAATATAAAATGTTAAATGAGTCAAAACAAGGCTATAAAACCGATAGCAACGTTGTATTTATGCAAATGAAAAATGGAATTGACGCACATGGGCTGTATGTGAAAAACGGTGTGTTTATCTATGAAGATAATGGTTGTTCGATTAAAAGCTATTTGGATACGGGCATTTTTATGCTTTTTGAGGGCAGTCAAACAGTATGCACGGATGAGAAATTTAAAAATTTTATCATAAACGGTCGTACAACGAAAAACATAATATTCCAAAGCCGCAACGCCGCAGCACAATTTGTTCTAGGTAATTACGGGAATACCGTTAGTTGGGAATAAAGTATCCAAAATTCCACGCAGTGGGAAATATTGAAAAATGCGCTGCTGTGGCAATACTCAAAAAGAACGGTAGGTCGCAGTTTCTTTGAAGCTTCCTTTACCTTAAAAATCCCTTAATCACTTTGCACAAGCAAATGCGCACGTAAAAACCGAGAGACGCACTTTGAAATGCGACTCTCGGTTTTTTGCAATTGTTGCTTCATTATTTATTCGATTTCGAATTTGGATGCGATTATCGAGGTTTTGTCCTTTTGGACGCTGAGGAAGCCGCCCTCGCATTTTGCAAAAATTTCACTGCCGTCCTCGGTCACGATCTTGGCTCTGCCGCGTCCGAGCGGTGTGGCAAAGTCGGTATGCGACGGCAATATACACAGATCTCCGCCGGCGGCACGCACGATCAGCTTGCTGACTTTGCCGTGATATTTCAAGCCTGCCATTGTGGCGGCGGTCAACTCAAACGCTGCCATGCGATTTAACCTCCGATTCCCGCTTTTTCGACTGCTTCATCTATCGAGCCGACAAACAGAAATGCCGATTCGGGCAGATCGTCATGCTTGCCTTCGATAATTTCTTTGAATCCGCGGATCGTTTCCTTTACCGGCACGTATTTACCTTTCATGCCGTTGAACTGTTCGGCAACCGAGAACGGCTGTGAGAGGAAACGCTGTACTTTTCTCGCGCGGCTGACGGTCAGCTTGTCGCTTTCGGACAGTTCATCCATACCCATTATGGCGATAATATCCTGAAGCTCCTTATAGCGCTGAAGCAGTGCCTGTACCGCTGTTGCGGTTTCATAGTGCTCAATGCCCACAAGGTCGGGGGAGAGCATTCGCGAGGTCGATTCAAGCGGATCGACTGCCGGGTAGATGCCGAGCGAAGCGATAGATCTTGAAAGCACGGTCGTGGCGTCAAGGTGTGCAAACGTGGTCGCCGGCGCCGGGTCGGTAAGGTCGTCAGCCGGCACGTAGACTGCCTGGACCGAGGTTATCGAGCCTTTTTTGGTAGAGGTGATACGCTCCTGCAACGCGCCCATTTCGGTAGCAAGCGTCGGTTGATATCCGACTGCGGACGGCATACGTCCGAGCAATGCGGAGACTTCGCTTCCCGCCTGCGTGTATCTGAATATATTGTCTATAAACAAGAGCACGTCCTGACCTTCGCGGTCGCGGAAATATTCCGCCATCGTAAGTCCCGAGAGGGCGGCTCTCATTCTGGCTCCGGGCGGCTCGTTCATCTGACCGTAGACAAGCGCGGTCTTGGAAAGTACTCCCGACTCCTTCATTTCGTTGTAAAGGTCATTTCCCTCGCGGGTACGTTCTCCGACTCCGGCAAAGACCGAAAGTCCGCCGTGTTGCTTGGCTATGTTGTTTATAAGCTCCATTATCATGACGGTCTTTCCGACGCCAGCGCCGCCGAACAGACCGATCTTTCCGCCTTTTGCATACGGGCAGATCAGGTCGATGACCTTGATGCCCGTTTCGAGCATTTCGGTAGTGCCCTCCTGCTCGTCATACGCAGGAGCAGGACGGTGTATGTCCCACCTTTCGGCAGTTTTCGGTGCAGGCATATTGTCTACCGGTTCGCCGAGGACGTTGAATATACGTCCGAGCGTTTCGTTTCCGACCGGGACCGAAATTCCCTTCCCCATATCCACGGCAGCGGTGCCGCGCACCATTCCGTCGGTAGAGCTCATCGCGATACAGCGCACCACGTCGTCGCCGATATGCTGTGCTACTTCGCAGACTACTTTTGTACCGTTATTGTCGATCTCGATCGCATTTCGGAGCGCCGGGAGGCAACCGCTCTTGAATTTTATATCAAGCACCGGACCGATGATCTGCAATACCTTTCCGATATTTTTTTCACTCATGTCAGTGATTATCCTTTCCGATATCTCAAAGCGCGTCTGCGCCCGAGACGATCTCGGTTATCTCCTGAGTGATCGCCGCCTGTCTTGCGCGATTGTATTTCAGACTCAGCGTGTCGATCATCTCACCTGCATTTTTGGTTGCGGAATCCATTGCCATTCGGCGCGCGCCGTGCTCTCCGGCAAGCGACTCGCATACGGCGCAATAAAGCATTCCGCCGATATACTGCGGTACGATCGCTTCAATTACCGCTTCGGGCGACGGCTCATATAGGGTCAGCGCACCGGCTTTCTCCTCGCCTGCGTTTTTGACGTTGAGCGGGAGCAACTTGAGCGTTTGCGGTCTCTGCATAAGCATTGACACAAATTCGTTATATACGACGTATATACAGTCGATCTTCCGTCGCGTATATTCACGCGTCAGATATTCGCAAAGCGCGGCGCATTTTTCGGGATCGGTGTCTCCGGCTTTCAGTTCTTCTTCTGATATTATGTCAAGCTTGCGGTGCGCGCAAAATTCCGCCGCTTTTTTTCCGATCGGCAGAAAACAGAATTCTCCCTTGCCTTCGGTCAGCGTCATGGCTTGTTTGAACACATTGTTATTGAAGCCGCCGGCAAGTCCGCGGTCGCCGGCAATAAGCACGATGCAGGTGCGCTTGACTTCGCGCGGGAGCGTAAAATCAGACATTACGCCGCTGCCGCAGTTTGATACGATCCCCTGCATTGTGTTATCAAGCAGCTTCATGAACGGCAATACTGCCTGCGCACGTTCTTTGGCGCGCCTGAGCTTTGATGCGGATACAAGCTCCATGGCTTTGGTGATCTGCATGGTGCTCTCTATACTTTTTATGCGGTTCTTTATATCTCTTGCAGAGGCTCCTGCCATAAATCAACCCGCCTTCCGATCAGACCTTGGCATTTTTGAAGATCGCTTTGTACTCTTCAAGCGCCGCTCTGATCTTGCTTTCATTTTCGTCCGACAGCTCGCCGCTTGAAAGTATCGCGTCGAATATTTCCTGATGCGTATTACCGACATATTCGAGAAAATCATTCTGGAAGGTCTGGATATCGCCGACTTCGATATCCGCAAGCAGATCGTTTACGACTGCAAAAAGGATCACTACCTGACGCTCAACGGGCATCGGTGTGTTGCGTCCCTGTTTGAGGATCTCGACAATGCGCTCGCCCTGCGCCAGACGCGCTTTGGTATCGGCGTCAAGATCTGAGCCGAACTGCGCGAAAGATTGAAGTTCGCGGTACTGTGAATATATAAGCTTAAGTTTTCCGGCGACCTTTTTCATCGCTTTGATCTGTGCGGCGCCGCCGACACGCGATACCGAGATGCCGGGGTTTACTGCCGGGCGTATTCCGCTGTGGAAAAGCTCGGTTTCAAGGAAGATCTGACCGTCGGTAATTGAAATTACGTTTGTCGGTATATATGCGGAAACGTCGCCTGCCTGAGTTTCGATTATCGGCAGTGCGGTGAGCGATCCCCCGCCGTATTCGGGCGCAAGTCTTGCCGCGCGTTCAAGCAATCTCGAATGGAGGTAGAATACGTCTCCGGGATATGCTTCGCGTCCTGGAGGTCTGCGTATCAAAAGCGAGAGTGCGCGGTATGCGACGGCGTGCTTCGACAGATCGTCGTAAATAATGAGCGCATCGCGCCCTTTTTCCATAAAGTATTCGCCCATCGCGCAGCCCGAGTAGGGCGCGATATACTGCATAGGCGACAGCTCCGAAGCGGATGCGGATACCACTATGGTGTAGTCCATTGCGCC
>DHJP01000014.1:35589-37305 GCA_002404395.1 Clostridiales bacterium UBA4717 | reverse complement strand
CAGGGGATTACCGGTACGGACGACTTTGCTCCGATATTTTTCGGGCAGCAGCTCCTTGGTGGCTTCAAAATTTACAAGTATACGATCTACACAGCCTGCAAGCATTCGTACCGCTACGCCCGGATAGGAGTTTGACTCATGGATCAGGGTCGGGATCCCCATTGACGCCGCCGCTTTCATGACCGGCCAGGACACGTAACCGCCCGTGCCGATTGCGATATCGGGTTTGAACTCGCGGATCAGCTTTTTTGCCTTGTGCGGAGATGTCAGCGCCAGATAAAGGCTTTTGATGTTGCTCGGAGACAGTGAGCGGCGGATCCCGCGCACATTTACGAAAGCAAGCTTGTATCCCGCTTTCGGAACAAGTTTGTTTTCGATCCCGCGGTCGGTTCCCACAAACAAAAACTCCGAGTCGGGTTCTTTTTGTTTTATCATATCGGCAATTGAAATTGCCGGATTCACGTGACCGCTGGTTCCCCCGCCGGTTACTATTACTCTCATAATTCTCTCCATGCCGCATTTGCGGATAATTATATACTCATTTCACCCTATGCGCGCCTTGACAGCCGCATCTTTGCTAATGTTCCTGACTCGAGTATCTTGATATTGCGAGGACGATACCCATTTCCACCAACAGTATAAGTGTTGACGAACCGCCGTAGCTGAAGAACGGCAGCGAGATTCCGGTGTTGGGAAGCGTGTTTGTGACAACGCCGATATTGAACGCCGCCTGAAGCCCGACTTTGGAAACGATGCCGGTTACGGCAAGCGAAGTAAACATATCAGGTGCTTTCATAGCGATCATATATCCGCGCACTATCAGCATTATAAACAGGACTATAACTGCGACTGCGCCCACAAATCCTAACTCTTCGCACAGGATACTGTATATAAAGTCGTTCTGCGGCTGTGACACGTACATATGCTTCTGGCGGCTGTTGGTCGGACCGAGCCCGAGCAGACCGCCGGAACCGATCGCACGAAGTCCTTGGATCGTCTGCCAGCCGTCTCCCGTAATGTTTTTTTCGGGATTGAACCAAATGTCGATACGCCGTCTGGTGTACGGAACGAACCACGCAACCAGCGCAAGTGTCGTTACGCCGATGGTTCCGGAGGCGACCATGAATTTTCTGTCGGCGCCGCCCGCCCATATTACTATTATTCCCACAACGAACAGAATAACCGTTGCGGAAAGGTGCTTTTCAAGCACCACGAGCAGGCAAATTATACCGATGTATATAAGCGGATAACCGATGCCGTAAATGCGCCGTTTTTTTATGCTCGGGTCGTCGTTTATGATGTCTTTGTACTTTTCCATATACATGGCAAGCTGAAGCACGAGCGCGAGTTTGGCGATCTCAGACGGCTGTACGGTGAAAAGATTTCCGACAGACAGCCAACGCTTGGCGCCTCCGCCGACCGTTCCGATTATAAGCACGAGCAACAACAGCCCGATGGTTCCGATGAACAAGAACGGGGTCAGCCGTCTGATATGTTCAGGATCCATAAGCGAAGCGCAAAACATAAATACCAGACCGAGCGCAACAAAAAAGATCTGTTTTTTTATAAAGGCGTAGCTGTCGCCGCTGCGGTTCATCGAGTAGGCATAGCTTGCGCTGAAGACCATTACCGTTCCGAAACTGATAAGCACTAAAACGAGCGCAAGAAACGCTTTATCGCAGGTACCTTTGTAGCGTACGAGCTTCGGTACGGCGG
>DHJP01000014.1:32898-35548 GCA_002404395.1 Clostridiales bacterium UBA4717 | reverse complement strand
AAGCTTATTCGCTCCGTCGGTTTTGGCGACGTGTCTGTTATCAACGCGATTTGTACGCGACTCGCGGTTTTGACCGCTTTGAGGCGCCGTTTGCCCGCGGCTCTGCTTGTGTTCGGGGATCTTGCGACTGTCTGAACCCGAATTGCGGTGCGGCGTGTTCATCTGCATACCTCCGTCAGAATTATGACGATAACAGAAACTACGGCAGTAACTGCCGAGAAGACCGACACTATCTTCATTTCGCTCCAATTGCATTTTTCAAAATGGTGATGTATCGGACTCATTTTGAATATCCGCTTGCCGGTAAGCTTGAAGCTTGTTACCTGAAGTATGACCGAAAGTGTTTCTATTACATATACTATCCCGATAAACAATATGATAAGCGGTTCGCCGATAATAAACGCGATCCCCGATACCATCGCACCGAGAAAGAGCGAGCCGGTGTCGCCCATAAAGATTTTTGCCGGGTGTATGTTGTAAACGAGAAATCCGAGACATCCGCCAATAAGCGCGCCGCAGAGCAGACCGCCTGCGTATGCGCCCGAGCGGAATGCGAGAAAGGCAAGCGCCGCGGCGACAACGAGAGTTATGCTTGAGGCAAGTCCGTCTATACCGTCGGTCAGATTAACGCTGTTAATGATGCCGGTAAGCAGAAGCAATGCGACTATGTAGTAGACGAAGCCAAGCTCAAGCCCCGAATCGGTAAAGGGCAGTTTCATGACCGTGTTAAAGTCGCAGAAGCAGGCAAGCGCGGCAATATAAGCACCGCTGACGACCAGCTGGAGCAGATATTTTTGTGCGGCGGTCAGTCCCTCGTTGCGGTGATTTTTAAATTTTGTGAGATCGTCGATCACTCCGATACCGGCATTGAGCAAGGCAAACGCAAAGGTAAACGCAAGCTTTTTCAGCTGCATTGCGTCAAGCGCTCCGGTTAGTGCAAAAACGAGCCCGAGAAGGGCAAGCATGATCAACTCGGAGGCAATAAAGGCAAGCCCGCCCATGGTAGGAGTGCCTTCTTTATCTTTATGCCATCTCGGACCTATTTCAAGTATCGTTTGTCCGAGCTTTTTACTTTTCAGCTTCGGTATAAGCCGCTTGGTGAATGCCGCGCTGAGAAAGCTGCCGACAATGACTGTAATTATGAATCCGACATAGATCTGAAGCGTCATTTTGGAAAATATCCTTTCACACGGCACACATATCGTTAAGGTTCTGCGTGCTGTTATTTTTTACTGTTCGGTTAATAACGGGTCGGCGGTAAGCGAAGCTTTCAATTCTTCGATCACTCGTTCAAGCCGTATCGCGCGGCTTGCCTTGAAGAGTACGGTGTCTCCGTTTTTGATGGTGCGTCTCAAGGCTTTTACGGTCAACGCAACATCCTCGGAGTCGGGATTTATCGAAACGTTTTCGGTGGAATATCCGTGATTTATTGCGCCGAGCACAATGTTTTCCGCTTCTTTTCCGAAAGTGAAGAGTCTGTCAACTCCGAGCGAGGCAACGACTCTTCCTACCTCCATATGAAGCTGTTTGCTGTACTCGCCGAGCTCGCGCATTTCACCGAGTACCGCAATCGAACGGGTCTTGCCCTTCTTTGTGACCTCCGAAAGCACGTCAAGCGAAGCTTTCATTGATTCGGGACCGGCGTTGTAGCAATCTTCGATTATGGTAATGCCGCCGAACTCATACACATTCTGCCGCATACCGGTATTTTTGAATTTCATCAATCCGCGCTTGATCTCATCGTCTGTCATTCCCATTATTAGACCGACCGCAAAGGCAAACGCCGAATCATATACGTTATGAATACCTATAGTCGGTATCTGAATGTTCGTAACCACGCGCGTCGGCAATACCAGATCGTATATCGAATAGTCGTCATAGGTGCGCACGTTCAGCGCGCGAAAATCCGCAGTGGGATTCTGCATCGAAACATAAAGAAGATTATGTCGTATCTTGCCTTTCATGGCAAAGAGCAACGGCTCGTCGGCGTTGAGCAGAACGTGTCCGTCAGGGTTGAGCCCGTCAAGTATTTCAAGCTTGGCGGCGCAGATATTTTCGCGGCTGCCGAGGTTCTCGATATGTGAGTTGCCTATGTTGGTGATAACTGCGATGTCCGGGCGTGCCGCCGCGGAAAGACGAGAGATCTCCCCTTTGAAGCTCATGCCCATTTCGAGCACTGCGGCGCGCGTATCCTTTTTCATTGAAAGTATCGTCAGCGGCATACCGATCTCGTTATTGAAGTTGCCTTCGGTCTTGTGGGACTTGAATTTTTCGCTTAATACCGCGTATATAAATTCTTTTGTGGTGGTTTTCCCGACGCTTCCGGTCACAGCCGCAACGGTCGGCGCGATTTTGTTGCGATAATCTGCCGCGAGCTTAGAGAGGGCAGTGAGCGTATCGTTGACAATAATCAGACTGCCTCCGCAGGAGGTTGCGTTCTGCGGCACACGTTCGCAGAGCGCACATGATGCACCGTTCTCAAAGGCATTTGAAATATAGTCGTGGCCGTCAAAGCGTTCGCCCTTGATCGCGATAAACAACGTACCTGTGCCGCCTTCGCGCGAATCCGTGGATATCGCGCTTATTCGGTCATTATTGTTTCTTATAATACTTCCGCCGGTGATCGCGGCGATCTCATCAACTGTGAACC
>DHJP01000014.1:14692-32869 GCA_002404395.1 Clostridiales bacterium UBA4717 | reverse complement strand
TGAACCCGTCCTCCGGATATATTTTGCTCACGGTATATTCCTTTCCGAACCGTTACTTTCGGTTCTTTCCTTGAAAATAGTCGTTTATTATTTCTTTTTCGGAAAAATGGCGTTTGTTTTTTCCGATTATTTCATAGTCTTCATGACCTTTTCCGGCAAGCAATACCGTGTCGCCCGCTTTGGCGTTTTCGAGCGCAAAAATTATTGCGTCGCTCCGCGACGGTATCGTTTTGCAGGTCGCTGTACGTTTCGTACTGTCCGATATACCCGATTCAATTTCTTTTATAATATCGCACGGCGCCTCGCTGCGCGGATTATCGCTTGTGATTATGCAAAAGTCGGCGAGCTCGCAGGCGAGTCGCCCCATGATCGGACGCTTTTCATGCTCTCTGTCTCCGCCGCAGCCGAATACCGCGATCAATCTGCCCGATGTAAGCGGTCTGAGTATGGACAACGCCTTTTCAAGGGCATCGGGAGTATGTGCGTAATCAATATAGACCGAATAATTTACAGGCAGATCAAGTTTTTCGAGCCGTCCCGGGATCTGCGGCATATTTTCAAGCGCTTCGGCGATACATGGCTTTGGGATCCCGAGCAGAATTGCCGACGCTACGGCGGCAAGACTGTTGTATGCGCCGATGACTCCCGGCATTTTGCAGTTTATCTTTATACCGTCTATATTGTATTTTACGCCGCTTTCCGAATATTCCAAAGCTTCGGCGCAGAAATCGGCCGAACGGTCGCGGAGCGAATAGGTCTTCATGCGGCAACGGTTTGAAGCGGCAAGCGTCCTGCCGAACGGAACATCTGCATTTACAAGTCCGAGTTTGCAAAGGTCAAAAAGATGTGACTTGGCAATTTTGTAGTTGTCAAATGTGCGGTGGTAGTCGAGGTGATCCTCGGTAAGATTTGTGAATATGCCGAGTTCAAAATTCAACGCATCAAGTCTTTTCTGGTCAAGCGCGTGAGATGAGGCTTCAAGCACCGTGTATTCGGCTTTTTTGCTTCGCATTACGCTTAAGGTCTCAAAGAGCCGTGAGGGAGCGGGGGTGGTCATATTTGCAGGGTTGTCGTCGATCACTTCACCGTCGAGCAGACTTTTCAGCGTTCCGATCATGCCGCATTTATGACCCGACCCGGCAATTATTTCGCGAAGCATAAATGCGGTCGAGGTTTTTCCGTTTGTCCCGGTGATACCGACAAGCTTAATGTTTTTTGTCGGATGATCGTAGTACGAGTCAAGCATCATTACTTCGGCAATTGCCGTGTCGTGCACCGTTATGTACCTTAAGTCACGGTGTCGGCACATATAAGGCGTCACTCTTTCGGCAACGATCGTTCCGGCGCCGTTTTCTGCGGCTTCAGGTATGAAGTCATGACCGTCGTGATCGTTCCCCCGTTTGCAGATATAAACATCTCCGCGCGATACCTTACATGAATCGGACACGGGTTTCCCGATGCAATAATCGAAGAAAAGAATGTTTGTTGAAAGAATCCGTATGTTTTCAAGAATGTCGGAAAAACGCATAACTGCCCCTTCTCCGCCGCATGGGGGCTGACCACCTGCGGCGGCAGGGCATTTTCGGACAGCCGTGAACATTTACGTTTGTCTGTCCTCTTGTTTATACTTCCGAATGTCAATCGGTGCCGTCCATGTGACGTACATCGATAGTTATGACTTCGCCTTCGGAAACGACGGCGCCGGCTTCGGGAGATTGGGTTATGACAACCGCGCCCGAACCGCTTTCGTAGTTTTGTGCACCCGAAACGCTTACATTGAGCCCGGCGTTGACCGCAAGCTTATTCGCGGCGGCAACCGTGCGTCCGATCAGATCGGGTACCGTAATGTTGTTTTTCGGAGTGGCGCCTCCGGTGTAAAGCAATACCTTTCCGGTCTCGCCCGAAAGCAGACTTCCCGACGCCGGTATCTGTGCCGTGACGGTATCTCCGTCTCCGATTATTTCACAGGAAAGTCCCTTTTTGTTAAGCTCTGCTTTGGCGTCTGCGGCAAGCTTTCCGATATGGTCGCCGACCAGAATCTCCATTGACGCAAGCTCGGCTTCGGTATACTGCGGTTCGATTCCGAGATAGGGAAGCACGTTTGCAAGCAGCTTCGATACATACGGCGCGGCTACAACGCTTCCGTATACGCTTTCGATAGCCGGCTCGTCAACTACTATGATCACGGCAATTACCGGGTCATCGGCGGGAGCGTACGCGACGCATGAGCCGACGCGCAGTGAAAATTCTCCGTATTTGTCGGCTTTATCGCGCTTTTCGGAGGTTCCGGTCTTTGCCGCTACCGAATAACCCTTTACGTATGCGTTTTTTGCACCGCCGTTCCCGGCAACGCCGTCTGCCAGCACTTGCGTAAGGGTCTTGCAGGTCTCAGTGCTGATTATCTGTCGTCTTTCGCTGTCGTCATATGACAAAAGGCGGTTGCCGTCGTCATCAACGAACTCCTGCATCAGGTGCGGTTTGACTAGATATCCGCCGTTTGCGATCGTGCATATAGCGGTTATTTGCTGTATGGGTGTGACCTTGAAAGTCTGACCGAAAGAGTATACCGCCAGCTCGACTTGATGAAAACCGTCAAGCTCATGAGTTATTCCGAGCGATTCGCCCGGAAGATCAATGCCGGTCTTGGCACGGTATCCGAAAGCTTCAAAATATTTGTAGAAGGTTTCTCTGCCTATTCTCTCTGCGGTCATCATCAGGGTCGGGTTGCATGATTGTTGGAGGCCTACGGCGAAGGTCACAAGCCCGTGACCGGTGCGCTTATGGCATTTTATCGGCTGTGAGTAGCCCTCAACTTTGTAAAATCCGGGGCAGTAAAATTCATCGGTCAGCTTTACCGCTTTTTCTTCAAGCGCGACCGACGCGGTTATAACTTTGAAAGTAGAACCCGGCTCATACAGATCGTTTACCGCTTTGTTGTTCCACATTTCATAAAGCAGGGAAGTGTACAGATTATTGTATTCTTCACTGCCGTCGGTATAACCCGATTCATCAAGCTTTTGTTGCTGTTCGTCGTTTAATTTTTTCGGATCGTTACAGTCAAAATCGGGATAGGTACCCATACCCAACACCGCTCCCGTTTTAACGTCCATTACGATCCCGGTGACGCGGTTTTGAGCGTTTGCGTTTTCATACGCTGCTTTCAGTTGATTCTGAAGCTCATATTGTATGCGCATATCAAGCGTAGATACCATATTCGCACCGTTTGAGGCGTCAACGTAGCTTTCGTATTTATACGGCATATCGTTGCCGAGTGCGTCGCGCGCCGTAAGCAGTTTGCCGTCGATCCCGGTAAGATAATCGTTATATACAAGCTCAAGTCCGTACTGACCGTTGCCGTCGGCGTTTGTGAAGCCGAGTACATGAGAGGCGAGATTGCCGTAGCAATAGTATCTGTCGCTGCCAATCGCGAGATAAACTACGGAGGACAGATCGTTCTCAGAGACGAAATTGCGCACACGGTCTGCGGTTTCCTTGTCAACATTCTTTTTTATGGTGACATCGCGCAGTTTGTTGCTTTTATTGGTTTTTTCAAGCACCGTGCTGTAATCCATTCCGAGTATTTCGGAAAGATTTTCGGAGATGAGTACCTTGGTTTCATAGTTCTCGATCTTGCTGGGGTCAATAAACACTCTCCAAACCGTAGTGTTTGTGGCGAGCAGGTTCATGTTGCGGTCGTATATTTTACCGCGGTTTGCTCTGACGGTGGTTTCACTTGTCATCTGTCTTATGACTTCAGATTGATATTTACTGTAATCAATTATCTGGAGCTTGAAAAGTCTTATGACAAGTACGGCGAAGAAGATGACAAGTATAACTACGACGATCCCTGCACGACGTTTGAGCATTTCCTGCTGCTTAGGGTATCCCATGTCAAAATATCTCCTTTGCTTTTGAAAAACAAGCGAGAGTAAAGAGTGCTTTCTCCTCCTTACCCTCACACTTGATACTATATATCTATTTTGCGGCAACCGGTAATATTCCGGAGTGCCTTATATCAATCAGGCACGGACTCGGAGGCCGATCTATCGGAACTGCTGTCAAGACTTCCTTTTCCGTCCATTACCTCGATCTTATCTTCCTTCTGCATATTTATGTAGTGTTTTGTTACGTATTCCTTATTTATCATTCCGTACTGATTTACGGCAAGCTCTTCGATAAATCTTAGGTTATCGCGCTTTTCGACTTCAAGCGACAGCTCATCGTATTGTTTTATAAGACTTTCAAGCTCGTTATTCATCTCGGTTGAGCGCATTTTAAGTTCGTTTACGCCCACTGCGCTTACAACTATGTACATGAACATCGAAGTAATGCTGATCATTATAATTATCGCAATTGCAAGCGGGTATTTTTTTACGGTATTGACTTTTATGGTCTCTATCTTTTTCTTCTGAGCCAGACCGATAAATGCCGGCAGTCTTGAGACTGCGACCTCTTTGTTCTGACTGCGCTTGTTTTTGAGCGCAGACGGATCCGACGATTTGACTTTGGAGCGCTCGGCAGAGCGTTTGCCGACTTCCGCATCGATCGAATTATTTCTTGTTTCGGCTGAGCCGATCGCGGTGTCGGCGCCTGCAGCGGCATTTTTTATTTTAACCGAATCTTTGCCGGTATATGTGTTGTAAGTCACGCCGTGCGTCCTCCTTTTCAGAGTTTTTCGACAATTCTTAATTTTGCGCTTCTTGATCTGGGATTTTCCGCCAGCTCTTTGGCATCCGGCAATACCGGCTTGCGATCGAGTATTTTTACGATCGGCTGCTTCCCGCACACGCACACCGGAAAATCAGGCGGGCAGGTGCAGGGCGAGGCAAGCCTTGTGAACTGAGTTTTGACAAGGCGGTCTTCAAGCGAATGAAAGGTAATTACGGCGAGGCGGTGTCCGGGATTCAGGGCATTTACCACCGATTCGATCGCGGGGCTTATTACGTCAAGCTCCTTGTTGACTTCGATGCGTATTGCCTGAAATGTTCGTTTTGCGGGATGCTTTTCGCCGCCACGGCCCCCGTCAGGCATGGCACTGCGTATGATGTCCACAAGTTCAAATGTGGTCTTGATGGGTTTGCGCTCCCGGGCAGCCTCGATTTTTGCCGCTATTCGCGGCGCAAATCTTTCCTCGCCGTATTCGTATATAAGCTTCTTTAACTCAGAAGCGGGGTATGTATTAACTACATCGTAGGCACTGAGCGTGCTCTGCTTGTCCATTCTCATGTCGAGCGGCGCGTCATGCATATAAGAAAATCCGCGTTCAGGTGTGTCAAGCTGATATGATGACACGCCGAGATCCATTACTGCGCCGTCTATCCGGTCGATCCCGAGTCTTTCGAGAATATTTTCAAAATCGGAAAAATTACTGTTGACAAAAGTGATCCTGTCTGTATAATCGCAAAGTCTTTTCTTTGAGGCTTCGATCGCATCAATATCCTGATCTATTGCAATCAATCTGCCGTCTTTGGGAAGCCGCTTGAGTATCTCAAGCGAATGTCCGCCGCCGCCGAGAGTGAGATCCGCATATATTCCGCCTCTTTCGGGCATCAGCGCGTCCACGCTTTCGTGAAGCAGGACGGAGTAATGTGAAAATTCATTCATAACGCAGGCCTTTCCGACTTTGCACGCGTCAGATTCCGAGTGCGATCATGTCGGCGGATATTTTTTCTATCGACGAGCTTTGCATATGCTCGTCCCAACGCCGTTCGCTCCAGATCTCGACATGATCTCCGACGCCGATTATCACGACGTTTTTTTCGATCTCGGCAAATTCCATGAGCGGAGTGGGGATTACCACGCGCCCCTGTGAGTCGGGGACACATTCGCAGGACTGCGAAAATAGGAAGCGGCGTATTTCGGCGGTTTGCGAACGAGGAAAGGAGTTTAATTTTTCTTCGAGCTCCTGTCTTGAGCGGAGCGTTACCACGTCAAGACAACCGTCAGTGTTCTGCATTATTACAAAACACTCGCCGAGCTGTTCGCGATGCTTTGCCGGAATGAACAGGCGGTTTTTATTATCTATCGTATGTTTGAATCTTCCGCACAGCATACGCGCGCTCCTTTCATCTTTTTAGCAGCGGTGTTTTATGCGGTGAATTTACATAATTTTCCGAATTATGCACCTTTTGACACCACAATCCACCATAACTACCCACTTTTACTCCATTATAAATGATTCCACGGCTTTTTTCAATAGAATGACGGTAATTGAAAACGAAATAATTGTAAATTTTCAATGAACGGCAAAAGATCGGCGCTTCGGAAATAACAAGCAGGGATTTAGGGCTTGATTTATGCGACCCGGAAGGTTTTCATAAGCTGAGCGTTATACGAAAAAACCAAAGAGCATAAAGCCGCAAAGAAAAAGGGCTGTTCTGATCAACAGCCCATAAAGTTATATACGTATCGTTTTTCAATGCTTCATATATTCCGAAAGCAGGGGAAGTATTTCGGACGGAACCATTTCGTCTACCGACATTCCCATTACCAAGCGTTCAAATACCGCGCTTGAGCTTATTTCCGTAAGTCCGGTTTCGGCTTGAAGCAGCATAGTGTCGAGCGTCGGATTTCTTCGACGGTTGAACTCCGCCATTTCGGCTTCATACTCATAGTCGGCGGCATTCCTGACTCCTTTGACTATCACGTTTATGCCGTGATCGCGACAGTAGTCGGCAAGCATACCGCCGTCATATCCGCAATGAACATTGTCAAGCGGTTCGCATACCGCTCTCATCATCGCAAGTTTCTGTTCGATCGTAAAGCGCTGCCTTTTGTTCGGATTGACAAACGCCATCACGTAGACCGTGTCAAACACGGCGGCGGCGCGCTTGATAATATCAAGATGCCCGAGCGTTATCGGGTCAAAGCTTCCGGGTACTATCGCTTTTGTTTTATTCATCATCACAGACTTTCCCGCTGCTTTTATGCTTTAACAGCGTTATATATATTTTTCCGTATTTTGATTGCTTTACTACTTCATAAGTCGCTGTATTTGAGCTGTCCTTGAAAGGTTCGGGGTCGTCGCTCTCGCAGATAAGCAGTCCGTTTTCGGCAAGGATCCCGTTTTCGGAGATCTTTTTTGCGACGTCATCCCAGAGTCCGAGTGCATACGGCGGATCGGCAAATATAAAATCGAACTTGTACTTTCCGCGAGCCGAACGGATATAGTCCTTGTAATCCATTGTCAGTACGCGGCACTTTTCGAACAGGCGCGTCTTCTGAGCATTTTTCTTGACAATTGCCGAAGCATCGGCGGAAGAATCAACGAGCACGGCTCTGGCGGCGCCTCTGCTGAGCGCTTCGAGCCCCATCTGCCCGCTTCCGGCAAACAGATCGAGAAAGGTCGTATCTTCAAGGTCGAACTGTATCATGCTGAATAAAGCTTCCTTTACACGCTCGGCAGTGGGACGGGTAGCTTCTCCTTCAAGGGTCTCAAGCCTTGTTCCTCTTGCAATTCCGGTAATTATTCTCATGGACTGTCCTTTCGTTTGACTTAATTTTCGTTATTGTTTTTTTCAAAATAGCGGAATATATTTTCAGCATCGGTACGGCTTATTCCGACTGCTCTTTCAAGTTCCGCAGGGCTTGCTTTTTTTATCCGATTAAGGCTTTTGAACTCGGCAAGCAGATTCTTTGCTTTGGTTTTTCCGATGCCGGGTATTTCCTCCAAAGTCGAAGTTCTGACGCTTTTCCGTTTGGCATTTCCCATACGCGTTATCGAATAGCGGTGCACTTCTTCTTGGATCTTATACAGAAATACGAATACCGACTGATCCTTGACTACGGCGATCTCGTTTTCGTTATCGGTAAGCGCGCGGGTTTTGTGATGCTCGTCCTTTACCATTCCGAATACCGGAATATCTATATTCATATCGTCAAGCAGCCGTCTGACTGTCGCCACGTGAGTCTTTCCGCCGTCAAGCAATATCAGATCGGGAGCTTTGGCAAACGAGCCGCTTTCATCCGACAAATGAGAAAGCCGACGTCCGAGCGCTTCGCTCATGGCGGCGTAATCGTCCTGCCGACCCGAAGTTATATTAAATGAACGATAGTCGTTTTTCTTGAATTTGCCGTCTTCAAGCACGATCATGCCGGCGGTGATGTTATCGTTTCCGAAGTTTGAGATATCGTACGCTTCGATTCGCTCCGGAACTATTTCAAGTGCAAGCAGTGAAGCGAGCTTGACGAGCACTTCGGTATCGCGTGAGGTCTCGCTTGTAAAGATTTTGGCTTTTTGCGCGGCATTTTCCGCAACCATCGCGCAAAGGGCTTTCTTTTCACCGATCTTCGGCATATGGAGCGCAACCTTTGCACCGGAGCGGGAATCAAGGAATGAAGTCAACATCTCCTCATCTTCGGCGGCAAGCTCAAAATCGAGCAATATTTCACGCGGGATATACTCGCGGCGGTTATAAAACTCACAGAGAAACGCGGTCAAAGTCTCGCTGCTGACGATCTGATCCGCTCCGAAAATGCAGTTTTCGCTGTCGGTCACGCTGCCCGAACGGATGAAGAAAACCGACAGTGATGTACAGACATCGCTCTGATAGAGTGCGATCACATCCTCGTCAAGGTCGGGATCTCCGACAACCTTCTGATGCTGTCGAAGGTTTCGCAGTGCGCTTATGCGATCGCGACAGCGTGCGGCGGTTTCAAATTTCAACTCGCTTGCCGCCGTTTCCATTTTTTCGGTGAGCGAGCGTTCGGCTTCTTTGTAGTTTCCGCGCAGATACGCGACGATCTCTTTGAAAGATCTTTTGTATTCTTCACTTGAGATCTCACCCGTGCAGGGTGCGGAGCAAAAGCCGAGATGACTGTTGAGGCAGGGACGCGACTTGCCTATGTCGCGCGGAAAGCTCTTATCGCATGAAGCAATCGCAAAGGTTTTTTGAAGCGTTCGGATTATGGTGTAAACCGCGGAAGCGCTTGAGTAGGGACCGAAATATCTTGCACCGTCGCTTAGACGGCGTCTGGTAAGCGTAAGTTTCGGATATGCGGAATTAAGGTCGATCCTGATATACGGGTAGGATTTTGCGTCTTTCAGTTTGATATTATACTTAGGAGCATATTGTTTTATAAGACTGTTTTCAAGAGTAAGCGCTTCCATCTCCGAGTCGGTCAGCATGGTATCGAACCAAGCGACATTTGATACCATGCGCTCGCATTTGATATCTTTGTGCGAGTCTCTGAAATATTGTGATACGCGGTTTTTAAGGCTCCGCGATTTTCCGACGTAAATGACTTTCTCGTTTTTGTCGCGCATGATATATACGCCGGGAGAAAGCGGAAGCGCGAGCGCCTTTTCGAGCAATTCTTTTTTGGTAAGACAGTTCATTTCAGACTCCTTGTTTCCGATAGTCGAAATTACTCAAAGGAGCTGTTAAAAAAGCCCGAAAGGCTTCTTTAACAGCTCCGTCGTCATGGTATTACATATACTAAGCGAAATAAACGACAAAACCGACTGTGTGCCGAAGCACCCAAAGTCCGAGGCTTTAACGGTTTAATGTCATTATTCCCCGAAACCGGAATCAATAAGCTCCGAAAGACCGTCTATTGCCGCTTCTTCATCGGCACCGTCGGCGGTAAGGGTCACAGTCGTACCCTTGACGATCCCGAGCGAAAGGACTCCGAGCAGGCTCTTCGCGTTTACGCGTTTGTCATCCTTCTCTATGGTAATTGTGCTTTTGTAAGTATTTGCTTTCTGAATGAAGAAAGTGGCAGGTCTTGCATGAAGACCAACAATATTTCGGATAGTGACCTCGCGTGTTTTCATATCAAGCAGTAATCCTTTCAATTTACGGCGGACATATGGGTTCGCACTGACTCTTAGCGTACAAAAGGAACAATAAGTGTACAAATATACACACTATATCAATTATACCAAAAGCGATCAAATAAATCAATAGGTAATCAATATGCTTTTTTACTAAAAAGAGCCGCGGACACAGGGCGCATGACGAGCAGATTGACAAATATTATTCATTTACAGGGGTTATATCGGTAATCAGCACGGTTACTTCGATCTTATCACTGCTGATCGAGAGTGTGCTGCCTGCCGCAATATATTTGGTGTTGTTGAGTAAGAATCCCTCGTCGGAAAAAGTACCGGAGGCAATAACCGAGGCGCGCATATCGCTTCTGCCGGTAACCGAGCTTGATTTGTTGTATTTGCCGTCAACGGTTTCTACGAACACTTCGGCAGGCGTAAATACAAATCCGCTTTTAAGCGTGCCGAAATCATCATTTGTACCTGCAACGAAGAATTTGTCGCCGTCGGCAAAGTAATCCTCGCTTGTTTCGCGAATGTCGGAAAGATAGAAGCTTATTTGCGCTTTTTGTCCGCCGGAGGCGCTTTTTATTGTATCGATAAGTTGAAAGCGCATGACAAGAGCGACCGCGCAGCCGATAAGCAGAATAATTATCAAAAGATCAATGCTGTTAAAACGAGTCTTGCGTTGATTTGCCATAACAAACTCCATGCCGCCGTAGGCGGCTCAAAAAGTAAACGTAAATTTTTGATTCAGCAACGCTGATAAGATTATGAGCGCGAAACCTAAGCTTCACTTGAGTGAGATGAAATTTTCACGCTCCGTCCGCATCAGGAGCGATCCTCGGTGATCTCGTCGATCTGTATGCAGTATGCAGTGCCGGCATAATCGGGAAGTCTTACATATACGAGCGAGCCGACAGACATTTCAAAACCGTTGATGCTGTATCTGCCGGTGTTCTTGATCCGTGAAGCTTCGGCATTGACCACAAAATAAATGTTGGAGTGCTCGGGATATTCAGATGCAACCGCTTTTCCCTCATTAAGATCGTCAAGTTCGATGAGCGCGCTTTCCGAAAAAATATCGGTGACGGTTCCGAGCTTGTATTTCGCCGCGCCGTCGATCAGGGTCTTGCCGATGTTTTTTTCGGCATTGTCGATAAGCTCGTCACGCTCGTTTCGGACCTCGAGCGTGTATTCGACTAAGAGCTTGTTGTTATTGTTGATTCCTTTTCCGCTCAGGAAAAAGATGTAGACTACAAAGGCAATCGCTACCAAAATGATTATTGCTATCAGCAGATCAATAACGTTGAATCTTGATTTTTTAGTTTCTTTTTGCATAACATCACTATATGCCGGCGAAGCCGACCCAGAGGTGAAGAAAACGTGCCCGCAAAACGAACGAAAAAGTGTATCGTCGCGCGGTTGTGCCGGAGCTGCCGACACCGGGATGAGTTGAAGCTTACGCGCCGCGTTTCGCGGCATTCTTTATATTTTGCTTGCCTTGCGACAGCGGCGCGCCGCTGTGGTCAGTCCGATCATCAGCCAGAAAATCAGATATACTCTGTAGTTGTACCATATATAATCGGTCATGCCCTGAGCAAGCACTGCGGCGATGCCGCACATCATTGCCGCCGGCACGAGCTTTGATCTTCCGGTTTCGTATTTTTGAAAGGTCAGGACGCCCTGTACATACAACAGCATTACGGCGATAAACAGAATAAGCGCGAATATACCGTGCTCTACGGTAAGCTGCAGGAAAAGGTTGTGTGAGTGCGGGGCGCTTTCTATACCCGAGAGCGAATACTTCGGGTAGATTTCCGAGAAAGCGGCGGTTCCCGTTCCGATTCCGAATAACCAGGTATCTTTTAGCATCTTTACTGCGCCTTGCCAGATGTTAAAGCGATAGGAGGTGGAGGAGTCTGCGAGATTTCCGATACTCATAAAGCGGTTCATTACGGATGAGGGAAGAACGAGGGGCGCAAACGGCAGCCCGAGTATGCCCGCAAAAATCAGGATCAGGAATTTTTCGCTGTATGCCAAGAGAAAGAGGAACATACCGAGCAAAAAACCGAGCCATGCACCGCGCGACCAGGTAAAGATAAGGCAGACCGCGCCCGCGGCAAAACATACGAGCGAAAAGGCTCCGGACTTGCGTTTATTATCGGTGAGTATCAGCGCAAAGGCAAGCGGCAACAGCATTATCAGATACTCGGCAAGCACGTTCGGGTTTTCAAAGGTGGAGACCACGCGTCCCGAAATATCCGAGAACATATCTGTGTCCTGCCAGGTAGTGGCACTTGTACCGAACACATATTGATATATTCCGTAAGCCGAGACTGCGAGCATTGCTGCAAGCGTGCCGTACAGGCATTTGTTGAGCCATTCGGAAGTGCGGATCAGATTTGCTACGAGAAAGTATGCGAGCAAAAATACCGTATAAACCAAAGCCGGCTTCATACTGCCGCTGCGATTTGCCGATACAATTCCGCCCGAAAGCGTTACAAGTGCAAAGGCAAGTATCGCAATATCGGTAAGGTTTAACTTAAGGCTGCGTTTCCCGCGTAAAAGCTTGATCAGAAAAGCGAACATTACAAACATAGCCAGACCGACAAGCAGCATAGTGGGAGCAAACGGAGCGGAAACAATAAGACACAATACTCCGAATTCGGGGATCGCAAGCACCGCGTATGCAAAAAACAATAAGCAGATCAGCGCAATGACATAAAGCGGGGAGATAAAAAATGTCAAAAGTCCGCAACCCATTCCAATCAGAAACGGGGTATACATATGGTCGCGTTTGGTCTTATTTGCGGTGAAGCTTTCGCGTCTGGCTCCGATCACGTCGAAAAGCAACTTTGATGTGAGGCGGTTTTCACATAGCGATACAGCGAGCGGCTGACTTGAAAACATCAGCGGCAGTGCCATTATCATAAGAAAAGCGCCGGTTAAAAGCGGAGTGTAGTCAAGCTCCCCGACTGCGGTTTTTTCAAAGGCATTTTTGATCAGAAATACAATTTCCGTGTAAAGTCCGAACGATACCAGAAATACGCCGTGAACCTTTTGAGAAGAATACAACAGACTGTCGATAAATCGGTTGACCGCCGCGAGAACACGGCTGTTTTCAAAAGATGAAGCGACTGCTTTTTTGAAAGGCAGCGCCACGCGCTCGGTAAAGCGCAGACGTTTCAGCAATGTGCGTATAAGCGAGTTCTCGTATGCCTGATTTTCTTTATCGTATGCGGTAAACATTCTGCCGAAAAATCCGTTTTCCGCTTTGCTTTTGATGTTTGAAGCAAGCTTTAACAGAAATCCGACAATTATACTTTGACAGAAAAGCGCCTTTAGCGAGACCTTTTTCTTTTCGGGTCGATTCAAATTCATACCTCCTCGGTGTTTGATTTCTCAAGCAGATCGGGCCGCAGGCGGCGTGTTTTCTCAAGCGCCCGTTCAAGCCGCCACTTGTCAATGTTTTCATGATGTCCGCTGATGAGCACGTCCGGAACGAGACGGCCCCGGAAATCGTAAGGACGCGTATATTGCGGATATTCAAGCATACCCGACGATATGCTTTCAAGCTCGTAGCATTCCTTGTCGGAAAGCACTCCGTCGATCATTCGCGATACGCAGTCAACGACTATGCACGCCGGCAACTCTCCGCCGGTAAGCACGTAGTCGCCGATGGACAGCTCCTCATCGACTATCTCATCAATTATTCGCTGATCCACACCCTCATAGTGACCGCAAAGCAAGATCAGGTTATCATAGTCAAGCAGTTCCGCCGCTTTTTTTTGCGTGAAACGTTCACCTTGCGGAGACATATATATTACCCGTCTTGCCTCTTTGGGAATTCCTTTCGTCTTTTCGAGGATCGCTTCATAACAGCCGTAGATCGGAACGGGGCTCATAAGCATTCCCATTCCGCCGCCGTAGGGGGTGTCGTCAACGCGCCGATGCTTGTTTTGCGAGTAATCGCGTATATTGTGAGCATATACCTCAATTATTCCCGCTGCCTGAGCGCGTCCGATGATGCTTTCGCCGAGCACCCGTTCGATCAGTTCCGGGAATAGAGTCATAATATCAAAGCGCAAATCGTACCTCCGTAAAAGTCAGTCTTCAAACATACCGGGAATGGTGTCTATCGTGATTCCTTTTTTGACGTCAATTTCATATATAAACTCATCGACTGCCGGAATCAACACTTCCTTGCCGGCGTCGGTAGTGACTACGTATATATCCGAGGCTACGCTTTCAAAAACGTCGGTCAGCTTGCCGAGACGTTCTCCGTTTGAGCGTCTGAACACGTCAAGTCCTATCATATCCGCAATGAAAGCCGCGTCCTCGGCAAGCGGAATATTCTCGCGCTCTGCATATACTATGTGATTTTTCAAAAGAAGCGCCGCGTTCATGTCATCGACCCCGTGAAGTTTCACTAACGCGCACTTTTTATGTTCCGAGGCTTTTTCAAGCTCGTATCCGAAAAATTCTCCGTTTCGTTTTTTTGTATACAGCTTCGGCAGTGCGCACAATACGTCAACGCTGTCGCACCATGACTCGATCTTCACAAAGCCCTTGACTCCGTGGGTATTTATGATCTTTCCGCATTCAATCAGATTCGCTTCGTTCATATTCATATCCGTCCTTAAGTTTTTATATTATAGCACATATCGGGTATTTGCGCAATATTTTGCAGGCGTGAAAACAATTTTTAGATTTTCGGTATCAGAAATGCGAAAAAAACATAAAATCAAATATAACAAGTGTTTCGGGAGAGCTTTTGCGATGAATAAAGACAGATCCTTTTCAAAAAATGTACCGTTCGGGTGCCGCGAGTCAAGCAAAGTCAAAAGCAATTGGCTTGAATTTCTGGCGTTTTCAATACTGCTTGCGCTTATTGTCGGAGGTCTCGGGTATATAGGATATCACATTTGCCGCGAGGACAGCATCAAGGCTCAGGCGGATATAAACGCTGCACCTGCCGTTGTTATTGATGCCGGACACGGCGGTATGGACGGAGGGGCGACCGGCGTTAACGGAGTACCGGAAAAAAAACTGAACCTGGAGCTTGCCGAAAAAACCGCCGCATTATGCCGTCTGAACGGTATGAATGTTATTATGACGCGCGACTCGGATCGCTCGCTCGGCGAGGATGCGCCGAAAGGCAAGCGCAAGATGACCGATCTTGTAAAGCGCTTGGAAATTGCAAACGCAAATCCGGACGCGGTGTTTTTCAGTATACATATGAACAAGTATCCGATGTCCGTTTGCCGTGGGCTTCAGGTTTGGTATTCTCCGAACAACAGCGGCAGCAAACGGCTCGCGGATATTGTGGAGAGCGGAATAAAGAGCGGTTTACAGACGGACAATTACCGTGAAAGCAAGAAAGCAGGCTCTGCCATATATTTACTTGATCGGATGAAAAATCCGGCAATTTTGGTCGAGTGCGGCTTTTTGTCAAACGAAGAAGAGTGCACGCTTTTGTGTTCAAATGAGTATCAGGCCAAGCTTGCCGTCTGCTTTTGCGGCTCGATATCCGCATTCATATCCGGAAACGAGACTTGAGCTTTACGCTTTCGCTTTTTCGGGTGGCTTCATATGACGCTGATGAGGTATGCTTCGGCTCAGTCGTCACCGTGTTTACAGTAAGCAAGCGCTTCAAATACACTTTTTATCGGAATGATCTTTACGTTCGGGTACTTTGAGACTTCAAGTTTTTCCATATTTTTGTGCGGTACAAGGATCTTGGTGAATCCGAGCCTTGAGGCTTCGGAGACCCGTTTTTCGGCTTCTGTGACCGCGCGTACCTCGCCCGAAAGTCCGATCTCGCCGATTGCTATTATGCTGTTTTCAATCGGAATATCACGCAAGCCCGAGATCAGTGCAAGGGCGGCGGCAAGATCGGCGGCAGGCTCGTCGAGTCTGAGACCTCCGACTACGTTCAGATACACGTCGTTTGTATAGAACTTGAGTCCGAGTCTTTTTTCAAGCACGGCGATGAGCAGGCAAAGGCGGTTGTAGTCCATGCCGTTTGCGGTCCGACGCGGTGCAGGAAATGAGGTCGGAGCCACAAGTGCCTGTATTTCAGCGGTCACCGGACGTGTGCCTTCCATCACGCAGACCGCACAACTGCCCGAAACACCGTCGCGGCGGTCGGCAAGCAGCATTTCCGAAGGATTCGGGACCTCTTTAAGCCCGCGGTCGGTCATTTCAAAGAGTCCGATCTCGTTTGTAGATCCATAGCGATTCTTTATTGCGCGTATCATGCGGTAGGAGCGTATTTTTTCTCCCTCAAAGCTGAGCACTGCATCGACCATATGCTCAAGCACCTTCGGACCGGCAATTCCGCCTTCCTTGTTTACATGGCCGACTAAAATTACCGATATTCCTTCATTCTTGGCTTTGGAGATCAATGTCAGCGCACATTCGCGCACCTGAGCAATACTGCCGGGGGCGGATGATACGCCCTCGCTGTACATGGTTTGGATCGAATCGACGATAAGTATATCGAATTTCTGCTTTTCGGTCTGTTTTATTATCGCTTCGATCGACGTTTCGGTAAGCAGGTACAGGCTTTTTGCGGAATCGACTCCGTCAAGGCGTTTGGCGCGCAGCTTGATCTGGTCGCGCGATTCTTCACCCGAAACGTAAAGCACTTTTCGGGCGCCGTCGGCAAGTGTTTTGCAGATCTGTAAAAGCAATGTGGATTTTCCGATTCCCGGTTCGCCGGCGAGTAAGATCACCGAACCGTCAACAAGTCCGCCGCCGAGCACTCGGTCAAGCTCTCCGATCCCGGTCTGTTCACGGCTTGTTTTTGAAACTTCATAGTCGGAGAACAGCACCGTTTCGTTTTCGTATTTCGGAGGCAGACGTTTCACGGCTTTTTTTTCAAGTTCGGCCTCTTTTTCAAGTTCGACCGCCGAGTTCCATGCTCCGCATACCGGGCATTTTCCGAACCATTTGGCTGATTTAGAGCCGCATTCGGCACATTCAAACACAGATTTCTGATTCTTCATTGCATAGCTGCCCTCTCTAACAGTTTTTGACGATCTCGGCTTCGTGTATGCAGGGAAGCGTAAAGGTAAACTCGCAGAATTTTCCGTATTCGCTGTGCACCGAGATGCTTTCGCCGTGTGCGTCAATTATGGTCTTGGCGATATACATACCGAGCCCGAGCCCGGTCTTGTCAAGTCCGCGGCTTTTGTCGCTTTTATAGAATCGGTCAAAAACGAAAGGCAGATCCGCTTCACTTATTCCCTGACCTTCGTTGTATACCGACACGCGGAGCTTTTTGTTCTGCTCTTTGATGCTGACGCGGTACTTGCCTCCGTTATATGAAAATTTGACCGCGTTATCGCAGATGTTGTAAAGGATCTGATAAATTGCGTCACGATCGGCATATGCAAACATTTTGTCATGATCGCACAGGAACTCAACGTCAAGCTTTTTTTCTTCAAGCTTTTGCTCAAAACCGATGATGATGACACGAGCCATTTCGCATATATCGAATGCCGATTTTACAAACTTGCGCTCACCGGCCTGGATACGGGTTATGTCGAGCAGCGAGCTGACAAGCCTTGAAAGCCGTCTGACTTCATTCCTTATGATATCAAGATAGTAGTCATGCTTTTCCGGCGGTATGGTGCCGTCGATTATGCCGTCGATAAAGCCGGAGATCGTTGTCATCGGCGTGCGCAGGTCGTGCGAAATGTTGGCAAGGAAGCTGCGTCGCGACTCTTCGTTTGACGCAAGCGCGGACGCCATGTCGTTAAAGGCTTCCGCAAGTTCGGAGATCTCGTCGTGACCGGTAACGGGAACGCGGATATCGAAGTACCCGGTCGCAAAAGTTTTGGCGGCGCTGTTCATATGTTTGAGCGGGCTTGTGATGCGTTCGCTCAGAAAGTATACGGCGACCATGGTGGCGAGCATTATCCACATGGTCGACATGATCACCGTCTGTATCATTTTTTCGTTCAGTCCGGCGATCGTGTATGTGGAGGAACACACGAAGACCGCACCGGTATTTGCAAGGTCGCTGTCCTTCAGCGGGATCGCGAATACAAGATATTTCTGATTACTGCTATCAAGCACTGCTTTACCGGCAAATACTCCCTCGTCAAATGCGGATGAAAGAATACTTTCGGGAACTGTGTCAATATCCGGCGCGGAGTTACGGTTGGTGGTGATATTGTCGCTGTATATTATTATCTTTCCGTCGGTATCGGTGATAAACACATCTATGTTCTCGGTGTATACGTCGATGGTATACAGCACACCGCGCAGGGTCTGTCGATTTTTTTCGATATAATCGTCAAGACCGGAATAGTTATGCGACTCGCTTGCATTCTGATACTGAGTGTAAATAAAGCTTCTTACCGTATTGCCGACCCTGGCGAGCGAGTCGGTTCTTT
>DHJP01000014.1:0-14644 GCA_002404395.1 Clostridiales bacterium UBA4717 | reverse complement strand
GGTTGCCGCAAAGTCGTTTACCGTTGAGCAGAGAACTGCCGAAAGCACCGTGAAGCAAATAATTACGATCAGCATAAAAGCCAGAAAATATTTGATAAATACACTTTTGAACATTTTTTCACCTTTCGTAAACCGATCGTGTGTTTTATGCCGACCGCACCCGTAAAAGCGATTAACGATTGTCTGTTTGTCTGAGCATTGATACCAAAAGCGCGGCGTCCTGTTCGGAAAGCTTTCTGAGCCTTGCCGATTTTTCCGCAAGCGATCTTTTTATATTTTCCGAGCTTTTGAGTATTTCGTCTGTCATGGATTCAAGCTCGGCGGCGGTGAAGCTTCTTATATCCGCGATAAAAGGCTCGCCGATATAGTTTAAGAAAGCATCGACTTTTCGGTCGTATGAAAGTCCGATCACCGGCACCGATACCGAGGCGGCAAAGATCAGCAGATGCAAACGCATACTGATCGCAAATTCGCATTTTGCAAGCACGCCTGTCAGCTCGGTAGCGCAAAGCCCCGAAAGTATCATTCCGCAACCCGCTTTGCTTCGAAGCTTGGAAGTCATCTCGGCATCGACCGTACTTTGAAAGGGAACAAATATCGGAATCATACCGGTCTTTTGATGAACGACGCTTATTGCGGCGGCAAGCTCGTCAATAAGCCGTGAATCATAGTCGGCCCGATCGGTTGCCGAGAGCGTATTGCCCGGACGGACCGAGACCATAAAGAACTTGCGATTCGGGTCGATTCCCTCGCGCTTCAGCACGAAGCGCACCCACTCGGGGTCGGAGTTCAAGGTGCAAAAAGCGGGGTCGGCGCTGATACGCGCCCTGTCGGCGGCAGCGCTGCATCCGAGCTCGCGTATCAACTCAAGCGAACTCGGTTCCCTTAATGTGATCATATCGGCGCTGTCGATTATCTGCTTTGCGCGGGCTTTGCTTTTTTCGCTGTAAAGCGGACCTATACCGTTTGCATACAGCACGAGCTTTAGCCCCAAACGCTTTGCAAGTTTCATTATGCTTACGTAGTAGAGCATACTGCGCTCGCTTGTCCCGTCTTGGATAAGACTGCCGCCGCCGTTTAAGAGGATGCGGGCGTTCTTCGATCTCATTTCACGGACGATCGCCGGCAGATCATATCGGTTTATTGTGCGCACGCCGTAAAGCTTGCGCATTTTTTTCGGGTTGGCGCAGAGCACCGTTATGCGGATATCGCGCTTTTCGTGCCTGAGTGAGGATATGAGCGACCTTAAAAGCGTGTCGTCACCGAGATTGCCGTATCCGTAGTAACCGCTGATGATCACTTCTCCAGGTTCGCACAGCAATGCGCCGCAGTTTTCATATACATGAAGATAGTCGTCGGTCATCTTTGAGACCGAGTAGTATTCAAGGACTACGGAACGATTGTAGCTTCCTATTGCTTCAAGCTCGGACTTCGGCGTGCCGAGCAGTTTTGAAATATCCTCGATCAGGATATCGCCGTTAGCAGGCGCTTCTCCGCGGCAGGTGAAGTTGTTGAGCTTGGCAGTTTCAAGCATACTCTGTTCAAATATGCCCATGTATCCCTGAGCGCCTGCCAGCACGGTCGGCTTTTCGGATGCCATTGCTTCGAGCGCGGCGCGGGATACCCCGACAAATATATCCGAAACGGCGATGAAGTCGGCAATATCGGTGCGCGCACCGGCAAGTATCACGGCGCGCCTCCCGGCGACTCTGTTTGATTCGGCGGCAAGCTTTGAAAGCTCATCAAAGGCATCCCCTCCGCCGACTATGATTATTTCGGTATCCGGGTATTCGTTTGCGATGCGATATGCGTTCTCCGCAAGCAGAATTGCGGCTCTGGCGACTTCACGGTCGATACGCCCCACGTACAGGATCCGACGCTTGTTCGGATCGAGCACAAACTCTTTCATGATACCCGAGGCGTTTCTGCCGCGCTTAAACTTGTCGGTGTCGATCCCATTGATCGTGACGGAAATGTTGTCGGGATTTTCCCCATAGCTCTGAACCAGATAATTCTTCAGGTCCTGACTGACTGCGAGCTGATATTCGCCCCAATCGCTGCATTTTTTATAAAGCGGGGTGAGCTTGAAGTCGTAATGAGCGGTAGTAATGAACTTGAAGCCCGATTTTTTGGCAAGCAGACCGCAGATAAAGGCGGGAATACGCGCATGGGCGTGAACTATATCGAATTTTTCACGGTTTATCAGCTTTTTTAAGCCAAAGTAATTTTTTAAAATTGCCTGCGGAGTTTTGCGGTCAAGCGGCAGAGTGACGTGAACGATACCCGCTTCCTCCAACTCCCTGACATATACGCCGCCGCCGGAGGCGACAAAGATCTCGTGTCCGCGCCGCTTCAACGATTTTGAAAGCTCGACCACATGCGTTTCCGCACCGCCTATATCAAGCTTCATAAGAGTCATCAATATTTTCATGTGTCACCTGAAAAATATAAATTCCGATCGTGAGGACAAAAGTTAATACGAGCTGTTGGCAGTGCAGGTGCGAAGCGAAAAGCTTTGGATCACTTCATCGTTTACTTCGACCTCAGGTGTGAGTGCGGACAAAAAGTTTGAAAGTTTGGCGCTTTCAAGGGTGCTTTCAAAGTCTGTGAAGAAAGCGGAGTTGGCTTCGTCTGCATAGGCGCGTGCTTCAAGCGGCTCGCGTTTGATTATGTGTATGCCGATCTCGCTTTCGACGTATGCGCTCTCGCCCTCGTTCATCGAAAGGGCTTTTTTGATAAGATCTGTAGGCAGTCTTGTGGATGAGGCGGTTACATAGTAACCGTTCGGATAGATATTCATTGTGGTGTCGGCGGTGTTTGCCTGCATGAGTGCGTCAAAATCCCCGCCGGCGTTAATATCCGCATATATAGATTTTGCAAGCGAGGTCTTTTCCGCCTTTTCCTCGTCGCTCAACTCGCGCGTTTTATAGGTCCCGGTGCTGCTGTCGATTATCAGATCTCCCTCGTCGTCGCGCGCAAAATCCTTGACATTGTTGATATATATGTGCTTGATCCTTACGTATTCGGAGTCAAAATAGTTATCGCGCTCCTTGTCGGTCAGCGCAAGCTCTCCGCCCTCGGCAAAAAGCGACTGACGCTCAAGTTCGATCTTCTTTTGCTTAATATAGATCTCTTTAAGCATGGAGGAAGTGACGCCGTAAGCGGAAAGGGCGCTGTCAAGCTTTTCGCGGCTGCCCTCTTTTTCAATGAGCGAGGCGATGTAATCTTCAACGGATTTGGTATCGTCGTTTGAAAGCTTGATATTTGCTTCCTTTGCAAGTTCAAGCAGCACCACATTGTTTTTGATATTTTCAAGCGCGACCGATGAAAGCAATGCTTCTACCGTAGTTCCGTTTTCGGAAACCTTATAGTTCCATGCCTCGTCCGTATCCTGACCGCCGAGATAGTAGTTCAAAAAGAGGTACTTGTAGCCCGAAAGCCAATACAGATATTCGTTTTCGCTTGCAGTGGTGCTTTTATACTTCAAAGCATACTTTTCGCTTGTGCAGGCGCTTGTAAAAATAAGCGCAGTCAGAGTGATCACTGCCAAAAGCAGCGAGATGATCCTTGTTTTTCTTTTCATTGTTTTCCCCGATCTTGCCGACACTCGGCAAACTGTTATTGATTTGCACGGGCATATATTGTTATTATATCCCTAAAGTATGAACGCTTCAAGACTATTTCAGAGATTTGTTTATAAGCGCATGATAGTCCGAGAGCATTTGCGTTATCAATTCAAGCGGATCGTCCCCGCGGCGCAGACGGTATATGATCGTCGGTTTGCCGGCTGCCGAGAGCAAAAATGCTCCCTTGTATTTTTCGTTGATCTCGCCCCATGCCTGATAGTCGATGCGTTCGGCAAGCAGACTTATCATAGTGCCGCGATGTTCGATCTTGGTTATCCCCGTTGCCGCGCCGAGGTTGCGCATAAGCGAAACGTACAGCAGATTTCGACAGGGACGCGGCGGCTCTCCGTAGCGGTCGCACAGCTCGTCTCCGATATCGTCGAAATCTTCGGTATTTTCGATGTGCGCGATCTTTTTGTACATTTCCATGCGGCCCGAAGTCGTTTTGATATAGTTTTCCGGAATATAAGCGTCAAAGTTTACGTCAACCGAACACTCGGGCTTGACCGACGGCTTTTCGCCCTTTTCTTCAAGAATGGCTTCGTTGAGGATCTTGATATACAGATCGTATCCTATGCTGTCAAGATGACCGTGCTGTTCGGCGCCGAGCAGGTTGCCGGCGCCGCGGATCTCAAGGTCGCGCATCGCGATTCTGAAGCCGGCGCCGAACTCCGTATATTCTTTTATTGCGGCAAGCCGCTTGGAGGCGATCTCCGAAAGGGCTTTGTTTTTCGGATATGTGAAGTAAGCGTACGCGCGGCGGCTGCTTCTGCCTACCCGTCCGCGAAGCTGATGGAGCTGTGAAAGCCCGAGACGGTCAGCGTTGTCGATTATCAGCGTGTTCGCGTTCGGCACGTCAACACCGGTTTCAATGATCGTGGTGCTGACGAGCACGTCGATATCGCCGTTGACAAGGTCGCGCCAGATATCAGACAGCATATCTTTGTCCATTCTGCCGTGTGCAACTGCCACCCTGACGTCGGGTATCGCTTCTTTGATCTTCGCGGCGACGGTGGTTATCCCCTCAATATTGTTGTGCAGGTAGAATACCTGACCGCCGCGGCGAAGCTCCTTGCGAATCGCTTCGTTTATTATCATGTCGTCATGCTCAAGCACATACGATTGGACCGGGAAACGGTCGCCGGGCGCTTCGTCAAGTATCGACATGTCGCGGATACCGCTCATTGCCATGTTGAGCGTTCGCGGTATGGGCGTTGCAGTCAGGGTGAGTATATCGACGTCGCTGGAAAGTCCTTTGAGCTTTTCTTTTTGCGCGACACCGAAGCGTTGCTCCTCGTCGATTATTACAAGCCCCAGATCCTTGAATTTAACATCTTTTGAGATGAGTCGGTGAGTACCTACGATTATGTCAATGTCTCCGCGCCTTAACTTGCGCAGGGTCTCTTCATTCTGTTTCGGTGTGCGGAAGCCCGAGAGCATTTCGCATTTGACCGGGAAGCCTCTCATTCGCGAGAGCAGAGTGCGGTAATGTTGAAAAGCAAGTATTGTGGTCGGTACGAGTATAGCGGTCTGCTTGCCGTTCATTGCCGCCTTGAAAGCGGCGCGCAATGCCACTTCGGTTTTGCCGTAGCCGACGTCGCCGCAGATCAGACGATCCATCGGTACTTTTTTCTGCATGTCGGATTTGACATCCGAAATTGCCGAAAGCTGCCCGTCGGTCTCCTCATAATCGAATGCGGAATCAAATTCGACCTGAGCGTCGTCATCTTCAGAGAAGGCGAAGCCTTCGCGGGTCTGTCGCTCAGCGTAAAGCTTTATAAGCTCTTTTGCCATGCTTTTGGCGGCGGTCTTGGCACGGCTTTTTGCCTTGCCCCAATCCGATCCGCCCATTTTTGAAAGCTTAACAAGCCCGTCCTCGCTGCGAGCACCTATATATTTTGATACATTGTCAAGCTGATTTGTCGGAATGAACAGCGTGTCGCTTCCGGCGTAGCGTATCCTTATATAATCCTTGGTTACTCCGTCAACCGTGAGCTTTTCTATGCCTACGTACTGTCCGATTCCGTAGTTGACGTGAACCACATAGTCGCCTTCGTTAAGATCGGTATACGAGAGTATCGAGCGTTCCTGTTCTTTGCGGGTCTGCTTTTTGCGGCTTTGAATTTTTGCTGAGCGCGCATAGCTGCCCGTCGGAAGCATACTGAGCACCGCAAAGCGTTCGCCGGTGAGCTCAAAGCCCGGGATCGACGTGCCGGTCAGGACATAGGCAACGCGCGGCAAAAGCTCGTCTGACGAAAGCTCGTTTTTCACGTTTACCGCGTTGATACCGGAGTCGAACAGGGCGGATTGCACACTCTTGACCGCCGCCTCATTTTCACAGATGACCGCGGCGGTATATCCGCGTTTCATATAGCTTTCAAGGTCATCCCGAAGCAGTTCGAGGTTGTCGGCATAGTTGACCGTTTGCTTGGTGTCAAACGAGAAAAGTCCCGCGCTTCTGCGTTCATGATTCCCGACAAACGTATCAATAACAACGAAGCCGCATATGTCGGTAAATTCTTCAAAATCGCCGAAGTTCTTTGCGTATGTGCCGTTTTTCAGGGCGATCAATCCGTCCTCGGCAAGTGAAACGAGCTCTTCGTTTATGTGCCAATCGTAGCCTTTTACTCGCTCGGCGCAGGCGTTGCTCTCCTGCATAAAGATGAGCGGAGCTTTTCCGTTGTTAAGGTTTTTGTCAAGGTAATAGTCAAGCAGGCAGTAACCCTCGGAATATATAACCGGAAGATATTTGTCTATAAAGTCAAGCTCAAGTCCGTTGTTTATTGCGTCAAGTTCCTCGGCAAGCTCGTTTTTGATACGTTCGTTTTTGGCTTTTTTTATCAGACTTTGAACCGTTTTCCCGATCTCGCGGCGCGCTTCCTCCGAGGGGATCAGCTCACGTGCCGGGGGTATTGTGACGGTAACGATATTCTCGGTCTTGCGTTGAGTCATCAGATCAAAATATCCCATCTGATCTATGTCGGTATCAAAAAAGTCGATTCGTACGGGTGACGGACAGAGCGGCGGAAATACGTCGATTATGCCGCCGCGTACTGCGAACTGCCCCACGCCGTCAACCATCTCGGTGCGCACATATCCGCCCATGAGAAGTTTTTTGACAAGCTCGGACGGATCATAAGGCGTGTCAAGCGACAGTTTTATTGTACATTCTCTGAGGTATTCGGGCGGCATCGTCATTTGCAGGGCGGCATCCGGCGTAGCTATGATCGCTCCGGCGGTGCCCGAAAGCACAAGCTCGGATAAGACTTTAAGCCTCTCATGTTCGTAATCATGGGAGGCTTTAATATTATGGAATATAAAATCGCGCAGCGGGTAACTCAACGGCTCAATGCCGCAATCGGTAAGAATATTGAAAAGCCGCAGACCTTCCTTTTCGCCGGGTACCAGAATCAGCGGCGGCAGAGGACAGTTGGCGGTCAGGTCGTCGATCGCGCTTGCATAGAATGCGGCGCGTGCTCCGTCCGAAAGTCCGGTTACGGTTATCGGGCGTGCTTTTTCGGTCTTCATGCGCTCACGAAGCTTCAAAAAGCCCTCGTATTCACGCTCATTTTTGATTTTATCGCATAACATTCTCATATTTTCACCATTTGTTTGCAATATCGCGCAGATCCGAAATTCTTACTTTCGATTGTACAGGTTCATAGCTTTTTCAATATCGCCGCCGAGCATGAGTCTCAGTGCGTCGGCGGCGTTTGTCAGCGCACCGAAGAAGGACTCGCGCAATTCATCGGGTATTTCTCCGAGCACCCAATCCGCAAGGTCATAATCGGGATGCGGTTTTGCGCCGACTCCGAGCTTGATCCTCGGAAAAGCATCGCTTGAGAGCTGATATATAATGCTTTTTATGCCGTTATGTCCGCCGTCGCTTCCGCTTTTGCGTATGCGCAGCTTCCCCGGTTCAAGCGAAATATCGTCAAAAATTACGATAATGTTTTCCGATGGTATTTTGTAAAATGCGGCAGCCTCGCGAAGTGCTTCACCCGAATTGTTCATGAAGGTCTGCGGCTTCATGAACAGTACGCGCTTATCTGATATTTCGGCTTCTCCGCAGAGCGCTTTGTATTTCAAACGGTCGATTTTGAAGCCGTACTTCTGAGATATCAGATCAAGCGCCATAAATCCGGCATTGTGACGTGTTTTTGCGTATTTTTCTCCCGGGTTCCCGAGTCCCGCGACTATATGTGTTACAGGCGCGCTCTTATTCGGCGATGATGCGCCTATCTGCTTGAACAGCTCGAATATGTCTGACATATTAAACCCCGATTCGATTTGATTTGTTTTCCGTAAAGCGACAAAAGAACTGTAACCCGAGGGCACAGTTCTTTTACGCTGATTTGCTTGTTATCAGATGCGTTCCTTAACCTTGGAGCTCTTGCCCACTCTGTCGCGCAGGTAGTTAAGCTTAGCGCGTCTTACCTTACCGACTCTGGTGGTCTCAACTTTGACCACGTTGGGAGAGTGAAGCGGAAACGTCTTTTCAACACCGCAACCGTACGCGATGCGTCTGACTGTGAAGGTTTCGGAAATTCCGCCGCCACGCTTAGCGATAACGGTTCCCTCAAAAAGCTGGATTCTTTCCTTGTTGCCTTCCTTGCCCTTGCCGGTTTCAACAATACGAATGTGAACGCGTACATTGTTGCCGACTACGATCTCCGGAACTTCTTCCTTCAACTGCTCATTTGTAAAAGCCTTGATAAGATCCATTTTGGCTTCCTCCTTATAAATCCGGACATTCATGCAGAGCTTCGCAGAGGACTGTCCTGTCGCTTGTGTAACAAACGTACTGAGCAAGTATATCACATTTGTTTTGAAATTGCAAGTTTTTTTGAGAAAAATTTTGAATTTTTCTCAAAAAAAGCGTTGTGCTGTCACGAGTGTACAGTGTTCGCGATGCTTTACGATGGATTTGAAGCATATCACTTATTTGGTTTCTTCCGTGCCTTCGTCGGCGTTTTTGCTTATACCGTCGGTCGCGGAAGCGGTCTCGTCCGAGCCGAGTCCGACGCGGCGGATCTTTCGTGAGGTGGTCTTTTCAAACTCGACATTGCGCAGTTTTACCTTGGCTATTTTCTTATATGAAGGAAGCGTGTCGTTCATGCGGTCGATCTCGGTTTTGATGAGCTCGGCGGTTTCGGCGGGGGAATGTTCCTTCATAACGATATCGTCCGGGAAGATCTCGGCGCAGAGCGCGGTCTCCTCGCCGTTTTCGTTTTTGAGTGCGTATACAACGACTTCGGCAATGTAGGGAAGTCCCATGATATATTCCTCTATCTCCTCGGGATATACATTTTTGCCGTTTTTCAGTACGATCAGATTCTTTTTGCGTCCGGTTATAAATATCTGATTTGCCTCATTGATCTTGCCGTAGTCACCGGTGCGGAAGAAACCGGTTTCGGTAAATGCCGCTTTGGTAGCCTCGGGATTCTTGTAGTAGCCGAGCATAACTATGTCGCCCTTTACGCAGATCTCGCCTTCGCCGTCCTCATTCGGCTCGTCTATAAACACGTCGATGCACGGAAGCTTAACGCCGACAGAGCGGAAATCGTTGAACATATCGCGGTTTGCGCTTACAAGCGGCGAACATTCAGTAATGCCGTATCCGTTTATAAGGTTGATTCCGACCACATCGAAAAATTCGGCAAGTTCGGGACGGATCGGAGCGCCGCCGCAGACGATTTTCTTGAGTTTGCCGCCGAATACCTCGCGCACCGACTTGAACATTACGGGGCGCATATCGACTCCGACGCGTCTGAGCGCGGCGGACGCTTTTACAAGCTTGTCAAAAGCCTTTGCTTTGCCCGACTGTTCGATCGTATGGCGGATCTTTTTGTAAATGTTTTCGACAAAAAGCGGTACGAGCATTATATATTCGGGTTTGAAGAGCTTCATGTTTGCGGCAACGTTCCTGAGCGAATCGTTTATGCAAACGGTCGAATGATGATGCAGTGAAACAAGCAGATCGCATACCGCTTCATAGGTGTGATTGTACGGCAAAACCGACATACCCACTTCGTACACGGTTGAGACCTGAAGTCCGTAATATACGCCGGATACGAGGTTCTTAAGCGACAGCATTACGCCCTTTGCCGCTCCGGTAGTGCCTGAGGTATAAACGAGCATTTTTAATTCGTCAAACTTCGGCTCAAGCGACGTATATGAGGTATCGCCGGCGTCAAAGAGCGACGCGCCCTTGTCGTAAAGCATTTCATAGGTCATGAAACGGTCGTCGCCTTCATGAGCGCAGTCGATCGAAATGAATTTTTTGACCTTCTTCAGTTCGGGACTGATCTCCTCGATCTTTTTTGAGTATGTTGCGGAATATATAACGTACTCTGCGTCGCCGTGGTCGAGGACGTGAGCAAGCTCGGATGCCGGAAGCTCGCGGTCGGCGGGAAGAAATACGCCCTCCGAATTAAGTACCGAAAGGTAGAATGCTATCCACTCGTAGCGATTTTCCGCAACTATCGCAACGTGCGCCTTGCCGGCTCCGATCGACGCGAGACCTGTGCCGAGCACCCGTGTGTCGCGAATAAATTCGGAATAGGTAACATCGACAATGTCTCCGCCCTTTTTGTAGCGGTAGGCAATTTTGTCGGGCACCTCTTTTTCAGCCTGCTCTAACATATCTTTGAAGTCTTTTATCGGTTTGACGTCATACAACGGATAATCGTGCTTATAATTCATCAGGTTGCCCTCCGATTTTTTTATTTGTTATCAATCACATATTTTATCATAAAAAGTTTTGCCGGGCAAGCCTGCGGGCAAATATTTACAATATATTAAAACGGCGTTTTAATTCTCAAGTGTAATTTCGCATATTAGATGTTTCCAAAGTCGGAATACAGCGCGTATTACAAATTTTTGTCATACAAACCGTTATAATTGTCGTTTATTGTTGTTGACAAACAGGCGGCAATTTGGTAAAATGTAAAGTGGGTCGGGTTGACCGAGAATTTGATTTCCCCCGATACGCCAAACTATGACGGCAGTATCCTGCCGCAGAAAGGTGACTTTTTTTATGAATGATAGCATAACCGAAAATGATAACATTACCGAGATAGATCTCCTTGAAGTGCTGAAAATGGTGCTTAAGCGTTGGTGGATCATTCTGATCTCGGCGGTAATATGCGCAGTGATAGGATATGTTTATTCCACTGTGGCGGTAACACCGCTGTACGCTTCCGAGACGACTTTCCTTGTTAATCCCGAATTCAGCAATTCACAGACCACAACGATAACTACTGCCGCGCAGACTGTCGATTATGTAAACAAGTCGATGAAAACTTATATGAATCTGCTCGGCAACGACGAGTTCTACGAAATGCTTGAATCCGCACTTGACGGAAAGTGCTCGGTCGATTATAACAAACAGATGTTAAAGAGAATGATCGGCTATTCTTCGATAGACGATACCGAGCTTTTTAAAGTACGCGTACTGTCGCAGAATCCCGAGGATGCGTACATAATCGTAAAGGAAATGGAAGAGCTGGCGCCCGAACGCATAGCGCAGATCAGAGGCTTTGAAGCGCTCAAAGTGGTTGACCATGTGCTCGGTCCGGACGACATGGTGGTAAACGACAGCAAAACCAAAAATTCGGTGCTTGCCGCACTTGTGGGAATAATTCTTTCGGCGGCTTTGGTCGTGCTTGTGGGAATGCTTGACACAAGGATCTTTTCGGAGTCGGATATAAAGAAAAAATATAAATATCCGGTACTCGGTGTGATCCCGAATTTTGATGAAGCGAAGAATGACAACAACAAATACACATATAATTACGGAGGTAAGCAGAATGAGAAAGCACAGTAAAAGCCGTAATTTGAACAATACGATAGAAAATACAAAGAGCTTTCAGATCGTTGAAGCTTACAGAGGACTCCGCACCAATCTGATGTTTTCACTCGGCGGGATCGGGAAAGGCTGCAAGGTGATAGCTATAACCAGCGCATTGCCGCGCGAGGGAAAGACGATCACTACGATAAACATTGCAGTGACATTTTCGCAGATGGGCGCAAAGGTGCTCATCATTGACTGCGACCTCAGACGTCCGCGGGTCCATCGCTATTTCGGACTTGAAAGCCGTGTGGGCCTTTCAAATGTACTTTCGGGAATGAGCACGCTTGATGAAGCGATAAAGCATACCGCGCACGAGAATTTCGATGTTATGCCGTCGGGACTCATTCCGCCGAATCCTGCCGAACTGCTTTCCGGCGAAGGAATGTCGGAGGTAATGAGGGAGCTGCGTGAAAGGTATGATTATGTGATTATGGATACGGCACCGGCGAACGTGGTAGTTGACGCACTGTCGCTTATTCCTAACATTGACGGATGCCTTATAGTGCTGAGCTCTGAGAAGAGCACGCACGTTGAGACCAAAAAGATGCTTGCGAAATTTGAATATGCAAACGCGAACATTCTCGGATTTGTGCTTAACAATGTCCGCGAAAAAAATGTGGGCGGATATTCAAAAAAATATAAGTATTACGGATATTGAGTTGGTTGCGGGATATTGCCGCTCGGAGATCATAACTGATGTTTGATATTCACACCCATTTGCTTTTCGGCATAGACGACGGTGCCGCCGATATTGAAATCAGCAAACGGATGCTTGAGGTTATGCGGGAAATCGGTACCGAAACGGTTGTATGCACTCCGCATTTTAAGAGATCGGTGTCCGAGCTCGGAGCTTTTGCGCGTGATCGGGAGGCGGCATTTTGCACGCTTGAGCCGATCGCCGCAGAATACGGTATAAAGCTCTTGCGCGGCGCCGAGGTACATTATTCTCCCGGATTGCTCGGGCTTGATGCAGATGCCGGCACTTTGTGCATAGAGGGGACTCGGAATATTCTGCTTGAAATGCCCTCGGGGCGTCTGTGGAATAAAACAGACTACGAGAATATATCCAAATTCTGCGATTATTACAATGTCAGACCGGTCATCGCGCATATTGAGCGCAACTATGCGGTGTCGAAAAGTCTGAAATATGCCGATGAGCTGGCGGCAATAGGCGCGCGCTTTCAGCTTGACGCGTCTTCCGTATACACGCCGATATGGTCAAAGCTTTCAAAGAAGCTGCTAAAAAAGGGATATATCAGTGCGATCGCGTCGGATGCGCATAACGTGGAGATCCGTACTCCCGAGGTGCTTCGCACCGCGTATGCGCTGATCGAAAAGCAGTTCGGCGTCGAGTTTGTCCGTGAACTGAAGCGCGGCGCGGCGGCTTTTTGCGAGTCTTAAGGCAATGAGTGAATTTTATGCGCTGTGCCGATTACATTTTCAACTGTTCTGTTTGCTTGAAGTTTCTCAAAGCAGTTATGTACTTTCCTCCGTTTTCCGCAAGATATTTGCGTGACTTGTCGCAGTCGGGCAGAACGGTGGATACCGCAGACCAGAATTTGGGCGAGTGGTTCATAAAAAGACGGTGACAGAGTTCGTGGACCACGACATAGTCGATCACTTCGGGAGGCATCAGCATCAAAAGTGCGTTGAAGTTCAGATTTCCTTTGGACGAACAGCTTCCCCAATTTGATATGTTTAAACGCACGGTAAGCTTAGAATATTTTACATTAAGTACCTCGGCATAGTATCCGACGCGCTCGGGAAGCACTGCCGAGGCTTGCTTTTTAAGCTCAGACAGTATTTGAGAGTTGAAGTTTATCGACTCGGATTCGGCGCGTGCACGCTTTGCGAGCTCCAAATGCTTTTGTATCCACCCGCTTTTTGATTCGATAAAGCGGTCAAGTTCGGTCTTACTTATATAACGCGGTGCATTGACCGTTACCGAAAGATCACGGTCGATTTTCAGAAGTATGGTCTTGCGATTGCTTCTGATAAGCTTGAGACGGTATTCATACATAAATAAATTCCTTTGACTAAATAAAAAATCTGCCGTGAGTGTCGGACCGACGGCAGATTTTTTTGATGCATAAAACTTAATGAGCCTGTGCGCCGGGATATACGAAGCTTCCGTCCGCGATAGCGGTTTCAATAACATTCTCAGCCCAGACAGCGACGGTGATCATGCGATACGGGAAGACAAAAAATATGTCGAGAAGTCCGAAGGTAAGTGCCGAAAGGAGCTCCCAACCGATAAAACTGAGATAAAGTATAAACAGATCGAATTTTCTGCCGTTCATAAGCTTCATTGAAATTTTGAGCGCGTCCTTGGCAGGAACCTCGGGGTATTTTGCCAGAATATAGGGCGTGAGCGCATATGAAAAGCTTTTGATTATGCCGGGGATAATAAAAAGCAGAGTCCAAAGAAATTCAAAAAGCAACATCCATGCAAAGCCGCCGACGCGTCTGAGATAATACTTTTGGTCAAATGAATTTACGAATATGTCCGTAACAGTGCTTTGATTTCCTTTGGAAAGTTCGATGTAGAATAAAAACAGCCCCATCATAAGCGGAGTAAGAAAGAAATATCCTGCCATTCCGACGATCGGAATCGAGGTGGACACGGCGAGAATGAGCGGAATAAGGAGCGTTGCGCCGACGATCGGCCAATACTTGAGGGATATGGTGCTTTTGGCAATTGTTTTGGCTTGTGCTCTTGTCATATTTTGCCTCCGTTTTGTATTTGTCGTATTTGGTAATGCGGCAAACATAATATTGATGTTTACATTGTAGTATAAAATATTCGCGGTGTCAATACATATATACATTTTAAATCATATTAAATGCCGCAAATTTCGGCTCGGATCATCTGCAGACCATCGTTTTTGAAATATTGATGTATCGCAAATCTCTTGACAAACGGTGCGACTTTATTTATAATTTAATCAACGGATGTTCGGACGCCAAATCCGCCGCGCGGCGCCTTTTGCGTCCGCTTCAGACTATTTTGCAAAGGAGATGTTTTACTATGATAGAAAACGCACTTTCCGCAAGAAGGTTTAACTTTAAGACCAAAATGACTGTTAAGGCATTGATCTCGCTTGTGATCGTGGCGCTTGCCGTGACTCTGCCGAATCTTGCCCATATGGCTTTCGGCGCGCAG
>DHJP01000167.1:7835-23843 GCA_002404395.1 Clostridiales bacterium UBA4717 | reverse complement strand
TGCTCAACAAAGAAAAGGAACACGTGGAAGGCTTTGCGCCCGAAGTTGCATGGGTAACTCACGGCGGAAGCGAACCGCTTACCGAAAGAATGTGCGTCAGACCTACCTCGGAGACGCTTTTCTGCGAGCATTACGCCAACATAATCAAGTCCTACAGAGACCTTCCGAAGCTCTACAACCAATGGTGCAGTGTGGTAAGATGGGAAAAGACCACCCGTCCGTTCCTGCGCAACCGCGAATTTTTGTGGCAGGAGGGGCACACCATGCACGCGACCGCCGAAGAAGCTGAAGCGGAAACGCTGCGTATGCTGAACGTTTATGCCGATTTCTTTGAAAAGGAGCTCGGTATACCGGTAATCAAAGGACAAAAGACCGAAAAAGAAAAGTTCGCGGGGGCAAAAGCTACCTATACCGTTGAGGCGCTTATGCACGACGGCAAAGCACTCCAGGGAGGAACCTCCCACAACTTCGGAGACGGCTTCGCCAAGGCTTTCGGAATACAGTATCTTGACCGCGACAATCAGATCAAAAACTGCTTCCAGACCTCGTGGGGCGTTTCGACCCGTATGATCGGCGCGATCATCATGTGCCACGGCGATAACAACGGACTCGTGCTTCCGCCGTCCATTGCACCGACTCAGCTCGTGATCGTACCGGTACAGCAGCATAAGGAAGGCGTGCTTGAAAAGGCACGTGAAATATATGACTGCCTCAAGGACAGCTTCCGAGTTGAGCTTGACGATTCCGAGAATTCCCCCGGCTGGAAATTTGCACAGCACGAAATGCGCGGCGTACCGTTGAGACTCGAGATCGGTCCGCGCGACATTGAAGAAAACAAATGCGTACTTGTGCGCCGCGACAACCGCGAAAAGTCTTTCGTTTCGCTCGATAACTTAAAAACTGAGGTTACTGCCCTGCTCAAAGCAGTCACCGACGGTCTCTATGCATCCGCGCTTGAGCGCAGAAACAATATGACCTACACCGCCACCGAGCTTTCTGATTTTGTGGAAATCGCTAAGACCAAGCCCGGATACATCAAGGCTATGTGGTGCGGCGACTTAGAGTGCGAACTCAAGCTCAAGGAAGTCGCGGACGTGTCTTCACGCTGTATGCCTTTCGGAGAAGAAGCAGTCTCCGATAAATGCATCTGCTGCGGCAAGCCCGCGCACAAGTTGGTATATTGGGGCAAGGCATATTAACCTGTATATCTAATACGACAAACTCAGACCCGCAACGGTGACCTCCGTTGCGGGTCGCTTTTTCAGCGGCAGATCCGAATTCATGTCCGTCTCGCTTACCGCCCGACGTTAAAAATATACAAAAGACTGCTGCAGGCGCATCGCAATTTTGCCTGCAGCAGTCTTTACTTTTTCAAACCGCTATATATTCGCTGACACAATCATTCTTCTTCGGTTTTCGTAACCGCAATCGAAAGTTCCTCAAGTGCTTTGGTGTCGGGAAGCGACGGGCACATCGACATAGGCTCGGACGCATTCTGCACCTTCGGGAAAGCGATAACGTCACGAATATCGTCAAGTCCGAGCACAAGCATTACAAGACGGTCAAGACCGAATGCAAGGCCGCCGTGCGGAGGTGTGCCGTACTTGAAAGCTTCAAGCAAGAAGCCGAACTTGTTCTGCTGTTGCTCTTCATCAAGTCCCAAACACTCAAACATCTTTTTCTGAATTTCGGGATCATGAATACGGATAGATCCGCCGCCGATCTCACATCCGTTAAGTACGATATCGTATGCCTTTGCTCTGACCGCGCCGAGATCGGTGTCGATCAGGCCGAGATCCTCTTCCATCGGCATGGTGAAGGGATGATGCATAGGATAGTATCTGCCCTCATCCTCGTCATATTCAAAGAGCGGAAATTCGGTGACCCACAGGAATTTGAACTCGTTTTTATCAAGGATACCGAGACGCTTTGCGATCTCGCAACGCAGTGCGCCGAGCGAATCAAACACCACTTTATTCTTATCGGCAACGATGAATATAAGGTCGCCTTCCTTAGCGCCGAGCTTTTCAAGGACGCGGCGGTTCTCTTCCTCAGTAAGGAACTTCGCATACGACGACGATATCTCGCCGTTGTGATTCTTGTACCATGCAAGTCCCTTTGCCTTATATGACTTCACAAAGTCGGCAAGACCGTCGATCTCCTTGCGCGAAAATTTGTCGGCTCCGCCGACTATATTGATTCCGCGCACACTGCCGCCGTTTTCAACCGCGCCGGCAAATACCTTAAAGCCACAGCCGCGTACTTCTTCGGTAAGATCGGTAAGCTCAAATCCGAAGCGCAGATCGGGCTTGTCCGAACCGAAGCGTTCCATACACTCGCGCCAAGTAAGCCTTAAGAAAGGCTCGTTCATTTCAATTCCCTTGTATTCCTTGAAAAGTTTTTTAAGGAAACGCTCGTGGACGTCCATAACATCATCTTCATTTACAAATGACATTTCGGTATCTATCTGCGTAAACTCGGGCTGTCTGTCCGCACGCAGATCCTCGTCACGGAAGCATTTTGCGATCTGGAAGTAACGGTCGAAGCCCGAAACCATCAGTATCTGCTTATAAAGCTGAGGCGACTGCGGCAGTGCGTAAAACTTTCCGGGATGCACGCGGCTCGGTACGAGATAGTCGCGCGCGCCCTCCGGAGTAGGCTTTATAAGGCAGGGAGTTTCTATATCAATAAATCCGTTTTCCGCGTAAAAATCGCGTGTGATCTTAACTATCTTGTTTCTTTCTATAATATTTCTTGCAAGGTCGGGACGGCGCAGGTCGAGATATCTGTGTTTAAGTCTGAGTTCGGGCTTAACATCACTGTTTTCCACAATTTCAAAAGGCGGCGTCTGCGCCTTTGAAAGGATCTTGATCTCATCAACCGCCACCTCAATCTCACCGGTGGGAATATTGGTGTTTACCGCACCCTCGCCGCGATGGCGCACTACGCCCTTAACGCAAAGGACATATTCGCCGCGCGCAGAAAAGGCGGTGTCAAAAACACCCTTATCGGTATGCTCGTCAAACGCCAGCTGAATAATACCGCTGCGGTCTCTGAGATCAATGAATATCAGACTTCCGAGGTCACGCTGACGCTGTACCCAGCCCATCAGACATACGCGTTCGCCGACATTGTTTTTGCCAAGCTCCGCGCAATAACAGGTTCTCTTGTCGTTCTTTGAAAGCAGTTCTGCCATTTTTAGCTCCGTTCCGCCGTATTTACGGCTGTTTAGCGCACACACACCGTCTATCGCGATGCTTGCCGCTTGATTTTTATACTATTAGCTGCACGCTCAGATCAATTCCATGACCGATTCGACTATACGTTCGATCTCCACTTCTGTCTGTGTAGATTCTTTCATGTTTTTGAGCTGCGCTCTGCCGCTCTCAAGCTCGCTGTCACCGATTATCACCGTATAAGCGGCTCCCTTTTTGTCGGCATACTTCATCTGCGCCTTGAGTGAGCGGCCCACCAGATCGGTCTCGGCGTAAATACCTGCGGCTCTGAACTTTTCCACCATGGCAACCGCCGCGGTCACAGCCGCCGCTCCCATAGGAGCGATATACACCTTCGGCGCATTTTCCTCTGTTATTTTCACTCCCGATGCCTCAAGCGCAAGAATAAGTCTCGTGATACCCATAGCAAAGCCTATACCCGGAAGCTCGGGTCCGCCGAGCTGTTTCATAAGCCCGTCATATCTGCCGCCGCCGCAAATAGTGCTCTGCGCGCCGATCTCATTGCAAATAAACTCAAATACGGTACGCGTGTAATAATCAAGCCCGCGCACAATATGCGGGTCGATAGTATACTCTATGCCCATGCCTTCAAGACAAGATTTTAACCCGTCCAGATGCTCCGCGCATTCAGGGCAAAGATTGTCGATTGTTTTCGGCGCATTTTCGGCTAACGCCTTACATTCGGGACACTTGCAGTCAAGTATTCTGAGCGGATTTGTCTTAAGCCGCTCCTTGCAGGTATCGCAAAGCCCGCCGATATTATCCGAAAAGTATTCCACAAGCGCCTTGTGGTAATTCGGACGGCACTTCGGGCATCCGATACTGTTGATGTGAAGGCTCGTGTTTTTTATCCCGAGCTCGTGAATAAAGTTTGATGCAAAGGCGATCACCGTCGCATCACACTGCGGCGCCGCAGCTCCGAAGGTCTCACTGCCGAATTGAAAAAACTCACGGCTTCTGCCTGCCTGCGGCTTCTCATAACGGAAGCAGTTGATTATGTAATACAGTTTAAGCGGCATGGTATCGGAACACTTGCCGTTTTCGATCAGTGAGCGAACTACGCTCGCCGTGCCTTCAGGCCGCAGAGTGTAGCTGCGCTCCTCTCTGTCGGTAAAAGTGTACATTTCTTTTTGCACCACATCGGTCGTATCGCCGACTCCGCGCGCAAAAAGCTCAGTCTGCTCGAAGGTCGGAAAGCGCAGCTCCTCATAGCCATATTTCGCCGCGACCTCACGCGCCTTGTTTTCGATATAGTGCCACACCCCGATATTTTCAGGCAGTATATCCATTGTTCCTCTCGGTTTTTGTATCATATATAGTCTTCTCCGTTCCGCCGTCGGCGGTCAATCTATTAACACATATCCACGCCTGTAGCTTAAATAACCTTGCCCCGTCAAATGATCCTGCCGCCGCCGATCACCACATCGCCGTCATACAACACCACCGACTGACCGCGCGTAATCGCGCGCTGAGGCTCGTCAAACTCCACATGGATAGAATCCTCACCCGTCTGCCAGACATAAGCTGACGCTTCTCTTGTTCCGTAGCGGATCTTAGCCGTAACCCTCAGCCTACTCTCAAGCGTCGGAATTGAAATCAGATTTATATTCACGGCGTCAAGCGAGTTTCGGTAAAGCTCACTGTCCTCTCCGAGCATAATATTTCCGCTTTCCGGATCAATGTTGTTTACAAACACTTTTTTCCCAAGCGCGATCCCGAGCTTTTTCCCCTGACCGACCGTATAATGCGTAATACCATGGTGGCGCCCGAGAATATTCCCGTCGCAGTCAACAAAGTTACCGGGAATATCGGGTTTGCCGGTGTACCGCTCAATAAACCCGATATAATCGCCGTCGGGAATAAAACATATATCCTGACTGTCACTGCGATCTGCGTTGCCAAATCCGAGCGATGCCGCAATCTCGCGTATCTCCTTTTTGGTATATCCGCCGAGCGGCAACAAGACGTGTGAAAGCGTTTCCTGAGTCAGCGTGTACAAGACGTAGGTCTGGTCTTTGGTGCGGTCAGCCGCTCTTTTTAAAATATACCGTCCGTTTTCGCACTCTATACGCGCGTAATGACCGGTCGCAAACTTTTCGTACCCCGACTCAACGGCGAGCGAAAGCAGTGCGCCGAATTTTATATATTTGTTGCAGACCACACACGGATTCGGCGTGCCGCCGGACTTGTAGGTGTCGATAAAATCCTTTACCACCGTGTTTTGAAAGTCCGCACTGTAATTAACGATCCGATACGGAATGTTAAGCTTTGCGGCAACAGCGGAAGCCGACTCGGTATCAGCATCGGCAATACAAGGTTTTTCTCCGTCCTTAAAGAAGCCGTTCCTGTCAAACATTTTGAAGGTCAGACCGCATACATCAATATTTTGCTCTTTCAGCAAGGCTGCCGCAACAGAGCTGTCAACTCCGCCGCTCATTGCAACTGCGGCTCTCATTTTTTCATTCTCTCCTTTTGCGCAAATCCGCATTTAAAACAACTTATATTATATCAGCGCCGTGCGCTTTTGTCAAGTATTGACGCCGTTTGAACCACGTTCCTTTAAATATCTTTTCAGCAGGAACGTACAGTAATACGGGAAAGTATAAATATTATTTTCAAATCCGATATTTCCGGTGCAAAACTTGATTCCAAACGAAACATCGGGATATTTGTCACTCTTTATAAGTTGAGACAGCGACTTTGCTTTACTGTTTTTAGCCTTTACCTCTATCGGTATCAGCTCATTTGCAGTGCGGACAAAGAAATCCTCTTCAAGCGTTGAGTCTTCACGCTTATAATAATATAACTGATACCCCGCTTTAACCATTGCCTCACCGACAATGCTTTCATATAACGCGCCCTTATATACTGATAAATTTCTGTTTGCTCTCAGATCTTCTTGAACTTCGTCATCAAGAAGTGAAACAAATAGCCCGGTATCGCAAAAGTATACCTTAAATTTATTGATATCCAAATTACCTTTAAGCGGAAGCTCCACATTGTTCAGACAATAGCACAAATTGATCATACCGGCATCTTCAAGCCATTCAATACACCCGCGGTAATCTCTGAAGCGCGCTCCCTTTTCAACCATAGACAATTGAAATTTTTTGTTTTTTTTTGCAAGCTGTACCGGAATACTGTTAAACACATTTGTAATGCGGGTCTGATCAAGTCCCTCGGCATATTTGCGAATATCCTCTTTATAATCTGCAATCAATTGACGTTGAATGTCAAGAGTGCCCTCAAAAGTCTTGTTTTCTATAAACTCACGTACCACGGCAGGCATACCGCCGAGAATGCAATAATCAAGGAAATTTGACAAAAACACCGAATGTTCAAGCGCAGTAAACGGCTTCAACATCTTCATATGCTCAAGCATACCGTCTATAACCTCCGCTTGATATCCTTTTGCCCACATAAATTCCTCAAAGTCAAGCGAATACATATTATAGTCGGTTTTATAGCCCACACTATTGCTTTCGATCCTTTTGTAATTGATTCCCAAAAGCGAGCCGGAACAGATCACATCAAACCTGCCGTCAAGATTCAAAAATTTGAGCGAAGTAGCAATTTCGGGGTATTCCTGAATTTCATCAAAAAAGATCAACGTTTCTCCGGGAATAAACTTGTGTGACGGTTCGATCAAGGATATGCTTTTTATTACCGACTCAGCACTGTAACCGTCTGCAGTAATTTGTTTGTACTTCGGAGAAGTTACAAAATTTATTTCGACAACGCTTTTGTAGTTATCTTTTGCAAACTTGTTGATCGATTCGGTTTTGCCGATTTGTCTGGGCCCCTTAACTATCAACGGCTTCCGTGATACATTATTTTTCCACTGTGACAGATACGCGTCAATTTTTCGCTTCAGATACATAAAGTTTGCCTCCGTAAATTAATTGCCAACTATATTATACACTTTTTTGAGCGAATATGCAACACCGTTTTACACTTTTATGAGCGAATGTTTTGCTACAGCCGCATTTTCCCGTTTTTTATATTACCTTTTCAGGCTATACACAATAAAAAAGTGCCCTCCGACTTTCGTCGGAGGGCACCCAAACAAGTCAAGTCATTCGACTCTCTTATTCAGAGATAACGGTATGAATTACTTAACGAGGTTGTTGATGATGTAACCGGTGAAGGTGTTGCTCGGGTAAGAAGTGTTGTTGTTAGCAGCCTTTCTGGTGTTAGGAGCAAATACAACCTTAGCGCCTGTTGCATACTCATCTTCAAGATACTTAACAAGCTTGCTGTTAGTCTTGGTAACAAGATCAAATCCGCCGTCTTCAGTGTTTTCATTGAAATCAACGAACTTAACAGTCTTGATTGCAGGAGTATCGTTGGTAGCGATACCTTCAATACGGATGTAGTTGTAGCCGTAGAGATCGATATCGGTGCTCTTGATGGTCTTATAACCAACAAGGAATGCTTCCTTACCGTCAACATTCAGCATGGTTCTGGTATCAAGACCCTTGAAGGAGATGTAGTCAACTACAATGTTCTGATCGTCGAGGAGGTATACACCTGCTTCGAGGTCAGCGTTCTTGCCGGAAACATAGATATCAGCAACATCCTTGCCGGTAGCGAGGAGGAATGCTTCAGTGTCAGCAGTGAACTTGGTGTACTTATCTGTATCTTCATCCGAATCGAGTTCGAAGGAGAGTGCAGTTCCGTTTTCCTTGTCTTCAACTGCTTCGGTAACGAATACCATCTTGTAATCAGCGTAATCGAGCGATTCAGCGTCGCCTGCTACCTGGAAGAAGAGGACGGAAGCCTTACCGAACGGGATATCAGCTACAGGATGGTTTTCGTCGGGATCGCCGAAACCGATCTTGTCTACATAGAAGAGAGCGTCTGCGGGAACATTGATGGTGAATTCCTTACCTGCCTTGGAGGGAACAACCTTAACGGTTTCATTCTCGGTATCGATAACTGCGATCAGAGTCGAGCTGGTGATACGGATGATGTTCTCTCTCTTACCGTCAACAGGGCTGGTCTCGGAGTAGTCATAGAAGAATACGCCGTTCTTATCAACATCCTTAACATAGTCGCTTACCTTGAGTTCGAAGGAAGCCTGCTTAAGGGTGTAGAAGCCGTCCTTATCTACAGTGTAGGTGTAGATACCGAACATACCATCAAGAGCGGTAGCAAGCTTACCGTAGGTCTTGATCTTGGTGATATCGTGAGTCTTGCCGTCCTTGGTGATCTTTGCAACCTTGATTTCCTTGTCGGCGCCGTCGATGAATGCATCAACTACAACATAGTCGCCGAGTTCGAAATCGGTAAAGTCACGAGCAACGAGGTAGTTAACATCGTCAGCTTCGTCATAAAGCTTACCGAAAGTAAGGATCGCATCATTGTAGAGGTAGAAGTCAACCTTTTCGCCGATGTTCTCGGAAGCAGCTGCTCTGAGGTCAGCGGAAGTGGTAGCTGCAAAACTTTCGTCGATGATAGAATCATCAAGAAGATCGTCGATGCCTTCGATCTCGTTGAAGTATTCAGCGGGATTTGCATCGTTAATGGTGTACTTTTCACCGTCGATGGTAACATAGCCGGTGATGGTCTTTACGCCGTCAACAGTCTTGGAGGTCTGCTTGTAGCTGTTGATAGTTCCGCTTGTAGCTACGAGAACGTCCTGAACGTTAACGAAGTTGTAGTAAGGATCGTAAGTGTAAACGAAGATATCGTCTTCGTCAAGCTCTTCAGAGTACTCAACGTCCTCCATGCCCTTCATAACGCCGCACTTTTCAATACCCTTAGCACTTGCTTCGGTGTAAGTAGCAACGTTGGTGAGGAATACGATAGCATATTCATAGTAACCGTCATCATCGGTATCATAGAATATTGCATCGTAGAACTTGTCTTCGAGATCAGCATAGTCAGCTTCAGCGAAAATAGCATTACCTGCGCCATCAGCACCTGCAATAGTGATTTCGATTCCATACTTTTCCTGAGACTTCTTAACAGGTGTGAGGTAGTGAGTCTTGTTACCGATCTTGAGCTTGCCGGAAGCACCTGCTGCATCTTCGTCTTCGTAATAAGTTACATCAGCATTGGAGCCTTCAAGCTTATTTGCGTTCGAGAGACCGTTGAGGTACTCATAGGACTCTACCTTGCCGTAGTTGATGTCGCCATCCTTATCGGTAGGAACATTAACAAGCTCGATGTATGCGCCGAAGTAATCTTCAACGTTTTCAACAGTAACGCCGAACTTAGCGAGATCCTTGAGTTCGAGTTCGAATTCCTGAAGATCGCCGTCTGCGTCATAGTAACCGATCTTTACGAGTTCTTCATCATCTTCAATAGTATCAGTACCGAAGTTGTGAAGAGGAGTTTCGTAAATGAATGCGGGAACTACGTTCTCAACATTGAGTACCTTCTTGCCGCCGAATACAACGTCATTAAGAGTGTACTTATTGTCGTTGCCGGTTGCAGAGTATACTTCAGTGTAGAGCATGTTGAAGATGAGCTGTGCGGTTTCTGCACGGGTCATAGCCTTATCGATTGCTACAGACTCGAGGTTTGCAAGAAGTCCGAGTTCATCTGCCTTCTGGTAGTAAGGAAGCCAATAAGTAGCGCCTGTTACGTTGTACTTCTTAACATCCTTGCCGTCGTCTTCTTTCTCGTAACCGAGAGCACGAACAGCCATGATAATGCCGTCCTTGAAAACGATGTTGTTGTTAGGAGCGAATGTGGTGGGAGTGGTTCCCTTGATTACGCCCTTGGTGAAGCAGTATTGGATAGCTCCGAGGTATTCGGTGCAGTCTGTGAAGATTGCAGCGCCCTTGGACCAATCTGCGTCATCGGTGATTCCGGACAGTGCTCTTGCCATGAAGAGAGACATCTGCCATCTGGTTACAAGTTCGTCATAACCGAACTTGGTTTCGCTCATGCCGGCAACAACCTTCTTGATCTGAAGATCGTTGATAGCTTCCGCATAAACTGCGTCTTCCGGGACATCGTCAAATGCCATTACGGATACGCTGCCTGCGATCATGAGCAGTGCGAGTACGAGTGCTAAAAACTTTTTCATACCGTTTTTTCTCCTTTTGAAAATTTTTTCCGGAAGTACCGACTTGCGCTCCTCCGACTCACTGGAGGATAACGAAAGTTGCGGTCTTACCTGTGTATATCTTACGTCAAGCTTTGGATTTTTGCAATATATTTGCCGGTTTTGTAATATTTATGTAATATTAAACACCATTTAATATATTGCATTTCCTGATCTTTCCGTAAGCTGTGATACCATTTTAATACATGTTCCCATAATTTACAACCGTTTTTGCTTTTTGTAATCTTTTTGTAATTTAAGACAACACGAATGGACGTACACATTTTCGGCAATACTTATTACAAAACGGCATTACATTATAATGAAGCAAACATGAGGTCAACAATGAAAATTTCCAAATGTATTTCGGATCCCGCCCCGTGCGCGGCAGCGTTTCGGCTTACGGCAATGCTCGTTCTTTCGGTTTTGATCCTTTCTTCATGCTCGGGCAGACCAACAGTTTCGGAGATAACCGACGTATTTGACCGCTATGCCGGGGAAAACGGCGGAAACGTCATAACTATAGACCGCACGATGGCAGACTCCGACAGGATCCCCGACGCTTTTGTTTCTCTGTACGGATGCTCGGATTCCGCCCCCGATGAGCTTTCGCTGATCGAATACGGTGTAATCTGGTACAGCAATCGTCCGGACGGAGGCGATGCCGCTGTATTCAAGGCGGTAAACGCAAGCGACGCCGAATCGCTGAAAAAAATGTGCGAGCGCCGCGCACTTACGCTGAAGCGTTCAGCTCAGACCGATTCCGAAATTTTCATTGTCGAACATTTTGTCTGCTTTATTGCCTCAAAGGATCCGAATTTGCGCAAAGCTTTGTTTTCCGAAGTCGAAGGGTAACTATTGACCTTATCCGCACGCCGTGTTATAATTACCGTGATATAAGTGCAATTTGTGCGGAAAGGCATATAAACAATGAACGAATCACCCGTAAAACAAGGCTTTCTCCCGATCTGCCGCGCCGATATGGAAGAACTCGGCTGGGACAGGCCCGACTTCGTATATGTAACCGGCGACTCATATGTAGACCACCCGAGCTTCGGAGTGGCAATAATTTCGCGCGTGCTTGAAGCCGAGGGCTTCCGCGTGGCGATCCTCTCACAACCCGATTATAAAAGCGCCGAGGCTTTCAGGGAATACCCTAAGCCGCGTCTCGGTTTTCTTGTTACATCGGGAAATATTGATTCGATGGTTGCGCACTATACGGTCGCCAAGAAAAAACGCACGTATGATTATTATACTGCCGGCGGCGTGATGGGCAAGCGCCCCGACCGCGCGGTCATCGTATACTGCAACCGTATCCGTGAAGCTTTCGGAGACGTGCCGATAATTCTCGGCGGACTCGAAGCCTCTTTGCGTCGGTGCGCACACTACGATTATTGGGACGATCGCGTGCGGCGAAGCATCCTCGTCGATTCCCGCGCCGATCTGCTCACATACGGAATGGGCGAAAAGATCCTTGTGCGCATTGCCGCCCTGCTCGACCGCGGCGTACCTGTCAAAAAAATACGCGATGTGCGCGGCACGGTTTATCTTGCGCCGCGCGGCGACAAAATAAACTATGAGATCGCCGGTGAATTTGACTACAACGTACTAAAAAGTTCAAAAGAAGAATACGCGCGCGCTTTCGGAGTACAGTACAAAAACACCGACGCTGTCTCCGGCAAGGCGATCGTGGAATACTACGACGACAAGCAGCTCGTCGTCAATCCGCCTATGTTTCCGCTTGAGCGTGAGGAGCTTGACCGCGTATATGCACTTCCATACACCCGAAATTGGCATCCGTCATATGCCGCGGCGGGCGGCGTCCCGGCGATAGATGAAGTGAAGTTTTCAATAACGCACAACCGCGGTTGCTTCGGCGCCTGCAACTTCTGCGCGATCGCATATCATCAGGGACGCACGGTGCGCTCGCGCAGTATTGAATCGGTAGTGGAGGAAGCTAAAAAGATTACCGAAATGCCCGACTTCAAAGGCTATATTCACGATATCGGAGGACCTACGGCGAATTTCCGTTACCCATCCTGCAAAAAGCAACTTGAATCCGGCGTCTGCGCTTCGCGCAAATGTCTTGCGCCCACTCCATGCAAGAATCTCGTCGTCGATCACAGCGAATATATTAAATTGCTCGAAACAATTGAAAAGCTGCCGAAGGTCAAAAAGGTATTTATTCGTTCGGGCGTCAGATTCGACTATGTTATGTATGACAAAAACGAAGAGTTTTTCAAGCGGCTCGTAAAGCATCATGTCAGCGGTCAGCTCAAAGTCGCGCCCGAGCACTGTTCGGACCCCGTTCTTGCCTGCATGGGCAAACCGAACATATCCGTATACGAAAGCTTCAGAAAACGCTTTTTCGAACTGACCAAAAGCTTCGGGCTTGAGCAATACCTCGTGCCTTATCTTATGTCAAGCCACCCGGGCAGCCGTCTTTCCGATGCGGTCTCGCTTGCGCTTTATCTGAAAAAGCTCGGTATGCGTCCCGAGCAGGTGCAGGATTTTTATCCGACCCCCGGCACCGCCTCAACAGTTATGTTCTACACGGGAACAGATCCGCTTTCGGGCAAAAAAATATATGTCGCCTCGGATTATGAAGAAAAGAAGATGCAGCGCGCGCTTTTGCAGTTTACCCGTCCCGAAAACGCTGATACCGTACGCCGCGCGCTGAAAAAATGCGGCCGCGGGGACCTGATCGGCTACTCGCCCGAGTGTCTCGTAAGACCGCAAGGTCAGGCACCGTCCGCCACTCGCGCCGCCCGCGGCAATTCAGGACAGCACAGCCATGCAAAAGGCTCACCCAAAACCAAGGATACCCGAGGCAAACGCTCGGATAATCCGAACTCTTCCCACAGAGTCGGAGGGCACAAAAACGCCTCAGCCAAAGGAAAGCAGGCACGTTCAAAAGGCAGCCGCGGCAGGACAAGATAAAATTTTCAATCTTACAATTATCTTACAAAATCGTTGACTTTATTGAAAAAATACATTATACGGATGTATAATAACATCAGAACAGCTTACATATTGTCAGGGTGCCGATAGCGTCGGCATGGAGGTTTCAATGTCAATTCAGTCAAGCGATACCATCACATTCAAGCTGCACGACGACCGTGAAAGCGAGATCAAGGAGATCCTGCTTCAGGTATACGACGCGCTGAGCGAAAAGGGCTACAACCCGATCAATCAGATCGTCGGCTATATCCTCTCGGAGGATCCGACCTACATTACAAATCACAAGAATGCACGCAGTCTTATCAGGCGCATTGACCGCGACGATCTGTTAAATATGATGCTCAAAAACTATCTGGGGCTGACAAAATAATCGCATATGGATATTTTCAATATATCCGAAGCCGACACTTTGCCGTGCGAACGCACCGCGGTCGCGCTCGGGAATTTTGACGGTGTCCATCTCGGGCATTGCGCTCTGCTTAAAAGGGTCGTCGAACTTGCCGAAAGCCGCAACGAAGTGCCTTCGGTATTTACTTTTATAAGACATCCCGCCCTTTCGCTCGGCAGGACCTGTCCGAAGCTCATTACCGAAAACGAGGACAAAGCCGAGCTTTTTGCAGCGCACGGGATCAAACGGATATACGCCGCCGATTTTGAGAGCGTCAGGCATTATTCACCCGAAGCGTTTGTGTGCGAAGTGCTGAAAGCCAAACTTCATGCCGATGTTGCCGTATGCGGATATAATTTCCGTTTCGGAGAAAACGGCAGCGGTTCTCCGGAGCTGCTCACTTCGCTTATGCACGGAAATACCGAGGTAATTCCGCCGATTATCATAAGAAACCATCCGGTGAGTTCATCCCTGATCAGACAGGCGATAGAATCGGGTGATGTTGAGTATGCAAGCGAGATGCTCGGCAGACCGTATTCCATCTCCTTCCCGGTGGTCCACGGAAAGGAGCTCGGCAGAACGATCGGATTGCCGACCATAAATCAGGATTTTCCCGAGCGTCACGTTATTCCGTCAAGCGGCGTATATGCCGTCATAGTAACGGTCGATCACACTGAATATCTCGGAGTTGCCAACGTCGGAAACCGTCCTACCGTCGACAACGACGGCAGGATCAACTGCGAAACTCACATTATCGGGTTTAACGGCTGGCTTTACGGACGCCCGGTAAAGGTCTCGTTTTATAAAAAATTGCGCGATGAGATCAAATTTTCCTCGCTCGATAGGCTTAAGGCACAAATTAACACAGATATCGAAGACACCAAGACATATTTTAAAAAATGAACGGAGAAAAGGCATGAAGCGTATTCTTTCTCTGATTACAGCGGCGGCAATTCTGTTTGCCGCCTTTTCTGTCAGCACTTTTGCCGACGCAAAGCTTCCGGACATCGGCTCTCTCTCAAAACTTAAGGCTTTGTCGGTATACAGCGTTGACAGCATGATCGAACTATACGGAAGCAACGAAAATACGATCGTCGCCCCGGGAGCAACGGTCAAGCTTATGACCGCGATACTTGCGCTTGAACATTTTGACGGCAGACTTGACGAAACAATAACGGTAGGCGATGCCGCCGTAAAAGAAACGGTCGGCACAAGCCTCGGGCTGATCGCCGGCGAAACACTGTCTGTAAAAGAACTGCTGACCGCGCTTATCGTCGGAGGCGCCAACGATGCGGCGCTTGTATTCGCGCATGAGATCGCCGGCTCGACCGATGAATTTTGCAAGCTGATGAACGAAAAAGCCAAAGCGATAGGCGCCGACGATACGGTATATAAAAATCCGTGCGGCATAGATGCCGACGGAATGAAGACCACTGCAAGCGATACCGCCAAAATCGCCGTATATGCATACAAACTTTCGGGTTTCAAGGAAACGGCTTCTATCACACGGTTTGTAATGAGCGCCACAAATAAGAGCGGCAAGCGTGTGGTACACAACAGAAACTATCTGCTCTCCACGAATATCGAGTTGAAATATTACGATCCGCGTGCAATCGGAATGAACACCGGATATACGGCAAACAGCGGCTTCTGCACAGTAAGCGCCGCCGAAAAAGATGGGCTGTCATACATTTTCGTGGTTCTCGGCGGTATAAAGGACGAAAACGGGGACAACTCCTCATTTTATGCCGTGAGCGAGCTGATCTCCGAAACTTTGGGAAGCTTCGGGTATGTCACCGTGCTTGACGCCGGCAGTATTCTTCGCGAACTTCCGGTCGCGCTTGCGAAAAACGTTGACTACGTTACGGTCGCGCCCGAATACAAGGTCGATTATTTTTTGCCGCTTGATATTGACATAAGTACGGAGATCACATATGAACCGCACTATTACAATGACACGTTGACTGCACCGATCCACGAAGGACAGCAGGTCGGCTCGATCGACATTATATACAAGGGCGAGACGATTTCAACCGTGCCGATAGTCACGGTAAACAACGTAAGCGCAAGTTCCTTTCTGCGCGCGCTCGACTATCTGAAAAATCTGATAAAAAGCCGCCAGATACGTATACTGCTTATTGTCTTTGCCGTCCTGTTTTCCGCATATCTAATGCTGAGCTACATTGATTACCGACGCCGCCGAAAAAAAAGATAACCGTACTTTCAAGCCCTTACAAAAATGGTGCCGTTCAGGTTCCCGACATTTGTGAAGCGATCTTTTGCCGTTTTTGCCTCAATGACTCTGACTTTTTTGCCCGGTCTAAAGGCAAAACGGCGGCGCTTTACCGCCGCTGCCAATATCAAGG
>DHJP01000167.1:0-7807 GCA_002404395.1 Clostridiales bacterium UBA4717 | reverse complement strand
CTCATTTTGAGTTTTTACACCCCCCTTTTTGCTTTGTTAATCTATCATTACCCGCGATCTTTGAATATAGGCTCGATCTCGTCTTTCTCTTCCTCAACGTAATACGGGTCGATCATATGCTGTTTGATCTTCGGGAAAGCGGCATATGCCGCCATGTACGAACAGCTTCCGAACAACAACACAAACGGGATTATTATTCCGAGCGGAACAAACAGTGCAAATATATACGAGGTTATAAGCACAAACACCGCAGTGCCGAGCAAAGCCATTATATTGCGCTTGAAACCGAGAATCGCAAATATCAACGCGTTCTTCAGGATCTTGAATATCGACAGATCGAACGTCACGGTCACTATATACATATAGTAACGCATAAAGCAATAAAGGATCGCCGCAAACAGACTGAACCAGAAGAACACTCCGAGCATAAAGTTGCCGAGATTGCTGTAGAAAAACACTATATCATACGCGATCAGAAGCATAAACAGCAGATCAAGCGCTCCGAGAATAATACCCTGCCTCAGATTCTTTTTTATCGCGTACCAGAAATCGCTCCACATGAATATCGGCTCGCCTTTGACCATGTTCCGCAAAATATAGCTTGCGCCGATATTTACAAGTCCGAATGTCAAAAATACAAGCAACGACAGCCACCAGAAAACATTCGTGGCAAGCGTCGGCATAGACAGCTCGCCTTTTGTACCGAACACTCCGAACAGCGTCGAAGTGATCGGCGTGTCAGACGCCGTCATTGCGCCGTACAGCGCGGTAAAAACTCTTGAGGTGGGAGCAGGGTATTTGGTGTTCAGGTTTCCGCTCAGGGCAAGCATCGCAAAGAATATCGGGAAATTTCCGAAAACATAATAAAGGTTCACGCTCACGATCTGCCCGAACCTGCGCGCATAGCTGACAAAGAAATTTTTGAGATTTTTCGGGCCCTCAGGCTCTTTTTTTACGCCTTTGCCATCAAGGGAATAACTGAACAGTTTAAATTCCTTTCCGAACAGCTTCATATTTCAATTCACTCCGAGAACTTTCTTTTCTGTTTAATGAGCCAAATAAGCTCCGGGCTCCGTTTTGCCCTCTTCAGTCAAAGGCAAGCGGCGTATGCGCAATGCCGATCCGCTTTGTTTCCATGTACGGCTCAACGGTATCACGCCATTTTTTATAATGCCCGGTCTCCTTGTGAGCCGCTGCATCCTCTGCCGTCTTGTACACTTCGTACAGCGTAAAATAGGTCGGATCGTCATTTGACTGAAGTACGTCGAAGCGTACATTTCCGGGTTCTTTGCGCGAATTTTCGTGATTATAAAGCGATATGCGCTTGAAATCCTCTATGTTCTCGGGTTTAACGCGGATAATTACGGTCGTTGCTATCATTTTTACTTTCCTCGCTTAAACTTCCTTAAAAAATTCGATCTGTTCGTTGTCGGGACCGTAAACAAACGCAATATGGATCGTTACCTTACGCGGCTCGCTGTCAAGCTCCACGGTCTTCGGCGGAGTAAGCGGCTTTGCGCCTGCGGCAAGCGCAGTTTCATACGCTTTATCCACGTCGTCAACACCGTAAGCAAAATGAATATACTTGCCAAGCTCGGCTTCGGCATCGCTTCCGCCCGCAAAAAGCTCAAGGATCCCTTCGCCTCCGGCAAATTTCAGCATCTGGATATGATGGTCGCCCTCGCCCCACGAAATATACGGGATCATTCCCATTCCTTCGGTGTAGAACTTGTACGATCTCTCAAAATCGGTAGCTTTCAGCGCAAGGTGCGCGATCTTGAGTCCCGGCATTTTTTTGTTTTCCATATTTTTACCTTTCCGCCGCAAAAGCGGCAATATGACGCGGTGCCCGACAAGGGCAACTCCCGCGTCGTTTATATTTCAACGGTCATTCCGTCATACGAAATTTCAAGCCCGCATTCAATCGCAGGTGAGAGCGGCTCGTCGCAAACCGATCTCTTTCCAATCATGACTCAAACAAAATTCGGTAAAGGACGAAGCAGCACTTTTGCACTGTAATACGCACTTTTCAATCGGTCAGACTCAGCGTATCAGGCATATCAGCAAAAGCGTGATGGATACGCACAAAAACATACTCCCCGACGAGATGACAAAATCGAAAAAATAAACTCTCGACTCATCCTTTTTGAACACATCGACAAGCTCAGCGCCTTTTTTACAAAAGTTTTTTGAAAAGAAATATGCACGAAGCGACGCCGAAATACATATAGAGATTATAGCTATCCTGCATACGAGAAAAATCAAAGATTCAAGGAAAATACCGCCGACTCCCGTAGCTTCCAGCATACACACCGCGAAGCCGCAGACCGCACTGCTCCAAAGGCAAAGCGCCGCCGACAGAATCGGAGCAAACACGGTATAACCTCCGACAAAAATCAAAACAAGCGGAAACACTTCGCGAAAGAAGCATGAAAGCACGAGAGACACACGATCCCCCGCCCCCGTAAGATCGTCAAACATCGTGCGGAAGCAGCCGACTATGTCGGCATCGGCATCAATCCCGGCGTCCGACGCGCCGACGCGATAAAACACCACTCCGAGGGCAAGTCCCGCAAACGCCAGCATCGCCGCTGCCGCAAGCGCCGCCCCCGCCTCTTTTTTGCCGCGATATTCGTTCATGGTGCGGTAAAGCGTATCCTCGCCGTAAGAACCGTTATAATTCATAGTAAATCCTGCCTTTCCTGTTTATCCTGTGCTGATCATAAGCAGTATATGACAAGAGACTTTTATAATAGACCGGTTCAGGTCGGCTTTACCAATATAATATCACAAAAACATATATTCTTCAACAGATTTTCAAAAGTTTACAATTGTTTTTTAACGTTCGCTGTTCCACCTGTTTTTTAACGCGAGGACCTGCTTGAGCGCACTGTCTCGGCAAAGCTCCGACAGCCTGAGCTTATGAGCAAAAGCAAGCGCTTCGGAAAGTCCTCTGCCCGGCATTACTCCGCCGTCGATCAGCTCGGCTGAGGTGATGAACGGTTCCGCCATCAGCTCACGGTAATGTTCAAGACGCGCACGCAAAAAAGCCTCGGATTCGGCGTAGCCCTCCTCGGTATTTCCACCTATTCCGAGATGATCCGCCTTTGAAAGGAGGATCAGCGCCTCCGGATCAAGCGCCTCGTCAAACATACGGTTGGTGGTTTTAGGCTTTACACGCATAGCCGCCGCAGTGCCCGGCTGCATATGCAGCTTCACAAGATCCTCAACATATCTGCAAAGCTTGCGGTTTCCCGTAATGCGCGCAAGCTGTGAGCTTACAAGCCGAAGCCCCTTTGTCTCATGCTCGTATGCGTGTATCCTTCCGTCTTTGCCGCGCTCGGTACACACGCTCTTTCCAAGGTCGTGGAACGCCGCCGCAAGCATAAACCCGAATGCATCCGATGCGCCCGAACGGTATCCCGCCGCCGCGTCCACGACTTTCATGGTATGCTCCCACGCGTCACCTTCGGGATGACGCAGAGGATCCTGCTCTACCCCTATAAGTGCGGAAAGCTCCGGAAAATATTCGTTAAGCTTCCCGCAGCTTTTTAAAAACTCAAAAAACACCGACGGCTTCTCGGACTTCAGCAACGCCTTGAAAAGCTCGCCCTCGACCCGCTCCCGCGGAAGCCCGACAATACTCGTCTCACGGCAGCTCTTGAGCGTTTCATCGGTCGGTATAAGTCCGAATCTCGCCGCAAACTGCGCCGCGCGAAGCACGCGAAGCGGATCTTCGGAAAATGCGTTCTTACATACCACACGCAGTCTGCGCTCGGACAGATCGCGTACTCCGCCCGTCGGATCGACAAGCTCTCCGCTCAATACGTCCTTCATTACGGCGTTAACTGTGAAATCGCGGCGCTGTGCCGCTTCACCGACACCGATGAACGGATCGACTTCCACATCAAAAGCCCTGTGACCGATCCCGTTTTGAATCTCTCTGCGCGGCAGAGCTATGTCAAGCTCATATCCTTTTAAGCCGTACACCCCGAAGCTTTTACCGAATTCGGTATGCTCGCCGATCAGGTCAAGAAGCTCTACAAGTTTTTTCGGGGTGATCCCGTGCACCTCAATGTCAACATCCTTAGTGTCAATGCCGAGTAAGGAATCGCGTACAAATCCGCCCACATAATACACCCGTCCGCCGAATTTTGCCGCTTCTGCGGCGATTTTTTCGGCAACCGCAATTTCTTTTTGTTTCATAAGCACACCTTATATATACAAGCATACTGCCGCATACTGCCGCATACTGCCGCATACTGCCAACCGACGGAGGTCCGCAGATTTGCTGAAATCGTTATACAAAATTTAAATAATTCACCGACGGAAACGGAATGATCCTATATTGCCGCATCAGTAATATAGCACAGATATACCCCTTAAGTCAAGGGAGGCAAGAACGTGATTTTTGTACATTTTTATCAGGCTCTTTTTGTTCATCTTATTGACAATTTATCCCGGTAGTGCTATTATACAATTGCTTCAATAAATTTCATACAGGCATTTTAAAATGCCATTTGTGAAATATAACGTATATTGAACAAGGAGGGATTTTTGTGAAAAATAATTTCACAAAGTGCATCGCCGGCATTTTGCTTGTGGTTATGTTATCGGCTCTGCTGTCGGTCTCAGCCTTTGCGACCGGGATCATTTCCATAATCAATCTGACCGTTACCGAACCGAAAGTCGGTGAAGTTCCGGCAACTACGGGCTCTTTGCCGGCTACGGCAAGCACCAGAGTCTTAAACGTGACCTGGTCTCCCGCAGACGCGACTTTTAAAGACGGCTGTGACTATACCGTCAGGGCGGAGATCGGCATTAAGCCGGATCTTGACAAGGCATTTACGACCAATATGAGCAAAATGTCGGTCAAAGTCAACGGCAATAAAACGCAGAATGTTGTGCCGCACGGAAAAAATGTTATCGTTACTTATACGTTTAAGGCAACGAAAGCCTCCGATCCCGCATCGGGCACGGCCAAAAGCGATCAAGGCGCCCGTACCGCCTTTACCGACATAAAGCCGAGCGACTATTTTGCCGAAGCCGTCAATTGGGCACTTGAAAAGCAGATCACCAAAGGAACAACGGACACCACTTTCTCACCTAACGACACCTGTACCCGCGCACAGATACTTACATTCATGTGGCGTGCTGTCGGCAGTCCCAAACGTCAGGGAAATATTACTTTCGGCGACATAAACTCCGATGCCTATTACTATGAACCCGCCATGTGGGCAAAGGATCATAAAATGGTCACGGGCAGAAATTTTGAGCCAAACACACCCTGCACCAGGGCTTCTACGGTAGTTTATCTTTGGAAAAACGCCGGCAGCCCGAAAACCGAGGTATTATCAACGTTCAAGGATGTACAAGCGGACGATTCCTATGCGCAGGCTGTGGCATGGGCGGTGAAAAACGGAGTGACGAACGGCACTTCAGCCACCACCTTCTCGCCCGACGCTACTTGTACGCGCGGACAGATCGTGACCTTTTTGAAGCGCGCAGCCGCCGTTCCGGCAACACCCGAGCAATCGGATCCGGATGACAAGGACGACTCCGACGAGCTGACGGACGCAGACGATAAAACCGATCCGACCGATAGTGCAAAGCAAGACAAGGATACTAAAAAAGACGACGCAAATAAAGACGAAACTACCCAAAAGGACGATACAAAGAAAGACGATACAAAAAAGGACGATAATACCAAACCGTCCGACGATAGCAAAGATACAGATGAGACCGAAAAACCGGAGCTGCCCGAAGAGGATGGACGCAACGGCGCTCCCTCTAACAAAAAAGTAACCTATGATAAGAAAGTCTACGAAGCCGCCGTACAAGATGCGCTTCATGAAGCGCTCGGAGAAGACCTCGGAGAAGGCTTGCCCGATATGATAAAGGCGTTGAGGCTCCACGATTGGTTGGTGGAGCATTGCACCTATGACCTGACGTATAAGAGAGAGTACTGTCACAGCGAGTACGGCTCAATCGTCGAAGGCTTTGCAGTCTGTGACGGCTACACAAAAGGATATAACGATCTGTTAAGCCGCGTCGGCATTCCGGCGATCAAGGTAGTCGGATTTGCTACAAACAGTGAGGGCAGGAATCTCCACGCATGGAGCTGCGTTACCATTGACGGCAAAAAATATCATGTGGATGTTACCTGGGACGACCCGGCTCCCGATATAGCCGGAGTGATCGGACGCGCATTCTTCTTAGTCAGCGACTCAGAATTGGATCGGCATGACAGTTATAACGTCCACTGTTCCGACAAGACTTATGAAAAGGGATGGTTGTTCAACACAAACTACCTGCCGTTCTTCTGGGACGACGACAAGCAAGGCTTCTATTATGTGGATAAAGACAAGGTCAAATTTACTTCGGATATGAAGGGTGATATGAGCCCGGTTAAGGATTCGCAAGACTTTAATGCATACTCCGCCCTTCGCACCGAAGACGGAAGATTTATCTGCTTCTTCCGCGGCAACGGTCGGACCAGCGAATATCCGATGTATTTATACAGTTTTGAAACCGACGAATATTATACCTATACGGGCGTTAAAGGCATTAAGGACGTTATTTTCTGCATATTGCGGCAAAATGGAAATAAGATCGAAGTGTCAAGACAATACTATGATACGAAATACAGTCTGCCGGCAGGCTTTGGCATCAAAGCATCCGTAGAGCTTCCCACAAGCCTTAAAAAGCGCCGTGTGACCTTTGATCCTAGCTACAAGGGCGGCAAAACTACCGGTTGCGAGTATATCAACGCATATTGGCGCATCGGCGACGAGCCGTTCCAAACGCTTTCGCGCAGCGGATTCACTTTTGACGGCTGGTATACCGAAAAGGACGGCGGCGTAAAGGTCGAATCGCTTGACGAGATCAAGGGAGACGATGTGACCTTGTATGCACATTGGTGGGGACCGTGGAAAATCGCCGAAGCTCCTACCGAAACCGACGAGGGCAAGGCAGAACGCAGTCTTGACGGTTATCCGGAAGTCAAAGATGAGATCGTTCTTCCGAATGTTTTGGATACCTCATTCTGGAAAAAATTAAGTGAGACCCCGTCAACCGTAACGAAGCAGGGATGGACATGGTACTCTTCGGAATACGGTAAAGTAAAGGTCTTGAAACCGTTACTGCCGCCGGAAGAGCTCGAGTACGGGATCACTTGCAAAAACGGCAAGGTAAGCATTACCGTTCGCGAAGAAGCCACGTATACCGTCGTTTATGAATCCATCGAAAACGGCGAAGTGGTAAGCACGGGGAAAAGGGGAGTCCAAACCAACGGACCCGGCGAGTTTGAAGTCATAACTCCGAAAGACTTTAAGCTGAACGGCACGGTCAGGATCACTCTGTATGACAGCAGTATGACCGAGCTTGCTTCGATCGAGTCCGAATTTGATTAAAAAATCCGTATTTGAGAAAGGAGCGCTTTGCAGCGCTCCTTTCATTATTGCGGTTTTAGCCGGTTTAAGGACGTTCGCCCAGCTGAAATCGCAAATAAACAAAAATCGACAAATACAACAGTACTTGTCGATTTTTTGGTGGGCCATCAGGGACTCGAACCCCGGACCAACCGGTTATGAGCCGGTAGCTCTGACCAACTGAGCTAATGGCCCTCACTTGATCATGACTGAATGATTATATCACACAATTTGAGCATTGTCAATAGTATTTTTGCCTTTAGTCAGAGTTTTCGTGTAGGTTTACAATAGATATGTTACAGAGAATAAAAAAAGAGTGACGAGTTGATATTCCCTGTTCCCCGAGAGGGGACGGAAACTTTTCAGAGTCTGTTCTT
>DHJP01000162.1:45455-46538 GCA_002404395.1 Clostridiales bacterium UBA4717 | reverse complement strand
CTTGTATGATATAGTTAAGGCTACATCATACCCTTTCTGAATTATTTACGCTCACCTCAAAGACAAGCATATAAAAAGCCGAGGGAGCGCAGCGACTGAAGCTTTTTATATGCGGCGCACCGCGCCGTAGGGTCGGATTTGTGATATAATTATTCAGAACACCGTGGACTTTTAATGTTTTTCTGTCGCATTGATGACTTTAAGGAGTGTATTGCCACGGATTTATTCTAAATGTTTATAGCTGGATAGAACGCTTTTGCGATTCTTTATGTCACGCAAGTTTACGCGGATAATTTCCGGTGGCTCGGTGCGGTGTATCCCATCTTTTCGGAGGTCTTTTTTAATGATTTATGTCGGTATTGATGTAGCCAAAACCACACATTACGCAGCCGCCGCGGATTCAGACGGCGTTGTTCTCGTTGAACCCTTTGCTTTTGACAACGACGCGCCCGGATTTGCGAAGTTCATTTCAAAAATCGCTTCTTTTCCGAAAGAGCAATTGATCATCGGTCTTGAATCTACCGGCATCTATTCCGAAAACCTTATTTGTTTTCTCTTTGATTCCGGTTACAAGCTTGCTGTGATCAATCCTATTCAAACCGCTACTTTGCGTAAAACCAACATCAGAAAAATCAAAACCGATAAGGTTGATACTCTTTTGATTATTAAATCTCTTATGGTCAATTCTTATCGCTTATACACCGAGCAGGACGCTCAATCCCTTAAACTGAAATCCCTCTGCCGTTTTCGTCAAAACCTTAAGAAATCCAAGGCAAGACTCAAAATTCAGCTTTCGGGATATGTCAACCTGCTTTTCCCCGAATTGCTTTCTTTTTTCAAATCCGGCATTCACATTTCTACCTGCTATACGCTCTTGAAGCGGTGTTCTTCACCCGCAGAGATAGCCGCCTTACGCTTAGATTCTTTAAGCAAGCTCCTCTCAAATGCGTCTCGCGGACGATTCTCAAGAAGTACGGCCGAAGCCTTAAAAAGTCTGGCTAAATCCTCCGTAGGAGTGAAGAACCCCTACATATCCATTCAAATAACTCAAACCATTCAGCAAATTGAGCTATTGGAACAGCA
>DHJP01000162.1:45169-45330 GCA_002404395.1 Clostridiales bacterium UBA4717 | reverse complement strand
ATTGACGGTGCGATGATTTTAGGCGAAATCGGCAATATTGACCGTTTCGCTTCACCTGCCAAGCTTTTGGCTTACGCAGGTCTTGACCCTACTGTTTGTCAATCCGGCAAGTTTAAAGCCCGCTCCACAAAAATGTCCAAACGCGGTTCTAAAATGCTTCG
>DHJP01000162.1:0-45134 GCA_002404395.1 Clostridiales bacterium UBA4717 | reverse complement strand
TTCGCTTTAATCAATTCCGCTTGGCAGCTCACTTTAAAAAACGATACCTTTTTCAATTATTACCAACTGAAACTTTCTCAAGGTCTCAGTCATTACGGTGCTTTAGGTCATGTCGCTCATAAACTTGTTCGCGTTATTTTCACCCTCCTAAAGCACAATGTTCTGTTCGATGCTACCCGTCTTATTTAATCTTATTTTTCTCTTGACTTTTCATAGCTGGTCTCCTTTCAACGGTCTGCGGAAAACGCAAGACCTTCGACCGAATGCCCGCGAATAAAATCGGCGGCAGACATTTTCTTTTTGCCTTCGGGTATAAGCGAGCGAATACCGATGATCCCGTTTCGGCAGGCGACGTTGAGCACGCCGTCGGCGCAGGAGACGATCGTTCCGGGCGGCGCGTCGACTGTCTTGTCTGAAGCGATCACGGATGAAACTATTTTGAACTGCTTGCCTTCGAGATATGCAAAAGCAAGCGGTACGGGCGATAGGGCGCGTATCTTATCGTGGACCGCCGATACGTCTGCGTCAAAATTCAGGATACAGTCCGGCTTTTCGATCTTTGCGGCGTATGTTGACAGCGCGTCGTCCTGCTTTTCATAGACCGCTTTTCCGCATTCTATCAGTGCCGTCGCTTCAAGGATCGCTTTTCTTCCCGCCTCGGCAAGCTTGTCGTGAAGCGATTCAAAATTATCTTCGGGCAGGATCTGAACCGGTATCTTCAAAAGCATATCGCCGGTGTCAAGTCCCTTTTCCATCTTCATTATCGTTACGCCGGTCTGCTTTTTTCCGTCAAGGATCGCGCGCTGTATCGGCGCGGCACCGCGGTATTCGGGAAGCAAGGAAGCGTGAACGTTTATACAACCGAACTTCGGATAGTTCAACACATACTCCGGCAGTATTTTTCCGTATGCGGCAACAACGATAAGCTCGGGGTCAAGGGCTTCAAGCTCGCTTGCGAAAGCCGAATTTTTCAAAGTTTCCGGCTGATATACCGGTATGCCCGACTCAAGTGCAAGCACCTTTACGCTCGACGGCGTAAGCACCATGCCGCGTCCGCGCGGCTTATCCGGCTGGGTGAGCACGCCGATGATCATATTGCCGCTTGCAATCAGCTCGGCAAGTATCTCGCGTGCAAAGTCGGGAGTTCCCATAAACAATATCTTCATTTTAAGCTCACTTTGTCGGCGGCGCCGACTCATCAAGGAAGCAAAGCGATTTTGTATCAGCTCTCTATTTCATCCTCGGAAAGCATCCGTATTGCGTTATCGGTAAAGAGCTTACCATCAAGATGGTCAAGCTCATGACAGAAGGCGCGCGCAAGCAAGCCTTCCCCCGTTACGGTGAAGCTGTTTCCGAAACGGTCCAGAGCGCGGACTGTGACCTTCATCGGTCTGTCGGTGATCCCCCATTTTCCGGGCAGCGAGAGGCAGCCCTCCGCTTCGTTCTGTGTGCCCGACGATCTGATTATTTCGGGATTTATAAGCTCGATCAGCTCACCCTCTTCCACTTCGATTATAACCACTCTGCGAAGCACACCGACCTGGACTGCGGCAAGCCCGACTCCGTTTGCTTTATGAAGCGTGTCTTTCATATCGTCAAGCAAGGTCAGTATCCGCGGTGTGATTTTATCGACACTGCGGCTGGTCTTACGGAGAAATTCTTCGCCTGTGCTGTCTTCCTCGGTAATAATGTTAAGTATTGCCATAATAGTTCCTACGTCGGCGTAGCCGACTCAAATAACTCGCGAAATTTCGCCGATGTTGATTCGTATGTTCAGACTTGTTCGGTCACAGATTTGTCGGATTTATGTCGATCGTAAGCATAACTTTCGGCAGCTTCACCGTAAATTCTTCAAGTAACATTGAAAGCAGTTTGCGGCAGCGTTTGGTAAATGCGCATTTGATCACTATACGCATTCTGAAAATGTTGTTGAGCTTGTAAACGGGCGCTTCGCTCGGTCTGAACGCCGCGGCGGCAATATCGGAGTATTCGCCGTCTTTGCCGATAAGCTCGCGTATACGGCGGTCAAGCTCTCCGATAGCTTTTATAAGTTCCGCTTCGCTGTCTGAAGAGACCGAAATAACCGCAAAATCGCAAAAGGGCGGAAAAACCAACTGCTTGCGCAGCGCGATCGAGCTTTGATAAAAGCCTTCGTAATCCTGTGCCTTTGCAAAATGCAGAGTCTCGTTGTCCGGATTGCGGGTCTGTATGACCGCTCTGCCGCGCTTGCTTGCTCTGCCGGCTCTGCCGATAACCTGAGTGAGCAGATCAAACGCGCGTTCGCCGGCGCGGTAGTCGTCAATGTAAAGCGCGCTGTCGGCATCAATCACCCCGACAAGCGTTACGTCCGGGAAATCATGTCCTTTTGTTACCATCTGAGTGCCGATCAAAATGTCGGCTTTGTGCGCTCGGAAGTCGGCAAGCAACTCTTCGTGTCTGAAGTTTAAGCCGCCTTCATCCGACGAGACTTTTCCGGATACGGTGTCCGCGTCCATTCGCAGGGTGCGCACGCCCGGAAATTTTTCGGCAAGCTCCTGTTCTACGAGTTGGGTGCCGAAGCCTTTATAGGAAAGATGCTCTTTTTGGCATTTCGGGCATTTTGATGGCAGTTTTTCGCGGTGATTGCAGTAGTGACAGACCAAAGTGCCGCTTGAATATCTGCTTTTGTGGAGCGTGAGCGATACACTGCAATTCGGACAGCTGATGACCTCGCCGCAGCTCATGCAGGAGACAAAGTTATTGTATCCGCGGCGATTTACGAACAGAATGGTTTGTTCGTTTGCTTTCAGATTTTTTTCGATCTCCGCAGTAAGGACACTGCCGAGCGGAGACTGTCTGCCGCTTTTGTCGTCTGTGCGCATATCCGCGGCGCTCACCGTGGGGAGCACTGCGTCGCCGTAACGTTCGGTAAGTCTGACGGTCGTATATTTTCCGATCTCTCCCTTGTAATAGCTTTCAAACGAGGGGGTAGCGGAGGCGAGCAACATCAATGCGTTGTGATATTTCGCACGGTATCTGGCAATGTCTTTTGTGTGATATTTCGGAGCCATATCCGATTTGTAGGTATGCTCCTGTTCTTCGTCGAGAACGATAAGTCCGAGATTTGAAAGCGGCGCGAAAACAGCACTGCGGGTGCCGATCACCACATCGACCTCGCCCGCTTCGATTCGCCGCCTCGTATCGAACCGCTCGGCGGCGGTGAGCGATGAATGCAGTACCGCAACGCGGTTTTTGTAATATGAGCAGAACAAATCGGCGGTCTGCGGCGTGAGCGATATTTCGGGCACAAGTACAATGACCGATTTCTTAAGTTCGACGGTGCGGTCGATAAGTGCCTTGATGACACGTGTTTTCCCGCTTCCGGTGACTCCGAAAAGCAATGCCGCCTGAGGTGAATCCTTGCATAATAAGGCTTCGAGTTCCTTATAAGCGCGCTGTTGTTCTTCACTCAATATGTTATCGTCCGGAGTGTTTGAGATGCGTTTGGCGTATGGGTTCCTGAAAAGTTCGTTATCGGTGCGCACAAGTATTCCCGAAGCTTCAAGCGCAGACAATTGAGCGCGGCTGATGCCGGTCAGTCTTTTTAATTCGGAGTATTTTAACTCTCCGCGCTCGCCGAGCAGTATTACAGCGTTTTTTCTGGTGCTTCCTTTGACCCTGTTCGGATCGACACCGGGTGCGAGCGAATAGAGTTCGTCATTTATCGCTTTAAGGTTTCCCGCGATTATTTTTTCCGCCTGACCTGCGAGCGCGTGTACCGCGTCGGTGAAAGTGCAGAAAGTGCGCTCTTTCAAAAATGAGCACAGCCCGAGCATTTCCTCATTCAGAGAAATGCGGTCGGTTGCGACCGCCAGCACGGGCTTGATCTTGTCGTATTCACAGCTTTCGCTGAGCCTGACCACCACTGCGTTTCTGCTTCGGTTGCCTTTTGAAAACGGAACCTTTACAAAAGTGCCGGGCTTGATCTCTCCGATAAGCGACTCCGGGATCTCATAGTCATATATCTTATCGGCGGCAAACGGAAGCCCGAGTATATATACGCCGGCATATCGGCTCGACATATCGGGCATCAGTCGTCGTTTTCGTCGAAAACGACCGATGAGTCGTCGATCTTATACTCGCCGTTGTCGATTTTGTTTATTGCCACCTTTACGGCTTTATCATCGCGGAATTCGCGTTTTATCAAAGCCGCGAGGCTCTTCTCGGTTTCTTTGTTTGCAAGCAGTCTTTCTGCTTCTTCGCGCTGACGAACGTATTCGTCGGTTACGAGTCTTGCACACTTTGCGGTTGCAACCACAAGAGTGTATCTGTTGTACTTTCCGTGTTCGGTAAGCTCGTCGATTGACGGGTAGATCATATATATACCTCCATGTCACAATAGGTGACTAAATAAAATGAACATTGTTACGTAAAGATATTTTTGGCAGATACGGTCGTTTTCAGTCATCCTCGCGCTCGATTTCTTCCGTGTTACCGTCCTGATCCGGCGCGGTCTTGCCGTTGAGTCTTGCCGAGAGAGTCTCGGGCTGGATCGCCGAGAGTATTACGTGGTCGCTGTCGGTAATTATCACCGAGCGGGTCTTTCGGCCGCAACTGAGGTCGATCGCACGGCCGTCATCCTTAGCATCCTGGATCATCCTTTTGATCGGTGCGGAATCGGGGCTTGCAAGCGTGATCACGCGATCCGTGGCTACCATGTTTCCGAAGCCGACGTTTATGAAACGCATAATATTCACCTGACTTTCCGAAAAAAGCGTTTATTCGATATTCTGGATCTGCTCGCGGATCTTTTCAAGCTCGCTCTTGGCTTCGACCACGAGTGAGGCGATCGTCGTATTGGAGCATTTTGAGCCGGTAGTGTTGATCTCGCGGTTAATCTCCTGCAAGAGGAAGTCAAGCTTTCTGCCGACCTGACCTCCGGTATTCATGATCTCTCTGAATGCATTGAAGTGGCATCCGAGACGCACAAGCTCCTCGTCGATCGCCACTCTGTCGGCATACACCGCGCACTCGGTGATGATCAGCTGTTCGTTAAGCGCAATGCCGTTTTCACCGATGATTTGACGCAATTTTGCTTCAAAACGTTCCCGATAGGTTTTGATATCCTCTTCGGAAAGCGTTTCGATCTTTGACTTGATAAGCTCGATCCCTTCAAGCTTTGCAAGTATATCACGCTTCAGCTTTTCACCCTCAGACTCGCGCATTTTCAGAAAGGCTTCGATCGCACGGTCAAGCACCGGCTTTACTTCAAGCCAGGCGGCATCCGCGTCCTCGGCGGTCTTACGCTCGCTGAAGATGTCGCGGTTTTGCGCAACCGTCATCACCGAAATATCGTCTTTGAGCGAAAAAGTATCTCTCAACTCGTGTAATGCGGCTATATATGAGCTTGCATACGCTTTGTCAAGCGACAGCTCCGACGAGGTGTTTTCGGTTATATCAACCGAGATGAATACGTCTACCTTACCGCGGTTTATTCCGCATTCGGCAATGTATTTGCGCACACGGTCTTCAAGAAAAGAAAAAACACGCGATATTTTCACCGAGCAGTCAAGATACCGATTGTTTACCGACTTGATCTCGACGGTGGTGAGCTTGGTTTCCGAGCTTTGCGCGGCGCGCGCGAAAGCGGTCATGCTTTTGATCATGATTATCAAATAACGGCGTAGCCGGACATAATGCCGATACCTCGGCAGGCATAATTCTACAAGTACTTATTATAGCAGAATTTCCGGCGCTTGTCAAGGATTCGCGGTTCAAAAAGCCGATATCGGATTTATTAACAATTTGCCTGTTGACAACGCTTTTGAGCTGGGGTATAATTACACCGATATTATAATGTGTAAAAAACGCAAACGAAAGGAAGCTCCTGATGCGGAAATATGCCTTTAGAATCCTGATTGCGGTCCTTGCAGTCTCAACCGCGCTTTTGCTTGCCGCCTGCGGCGAAGATAAAGAACTCGGCGTACCCGAGGGATGCGTTGAGATCTCCGCCGACAATGTCGGATACGATTTTTATATGCTTAAGGGATGGACTTCGGATGTCGAAAGCGGAATGACCTCAGCATATTACAATGACTTTGATACTTCAAACGTGTCTGTAATGGGCTTTGACGCCGGAGACGCCTCCGATGCCGAAAGCGCGTGGGAAGCGGCACTCGCAGATATCGAAAGCATATTTACCGATGTGGCTTTTGAGGAAAAAGCCACGGATTCGACGCTCGGAAACCGTCCGGCAAAGAAATATATTTATACCGCAAAGCTCGGCGACAGGGAATTCAAATTTATGCAGCTTGTAGTTTTCACGCCGAATAACGGAGTGTTCACTTCGATGCCCGAGATATATATATTCACGTATACCGCCGAAAGCTCGCTTTACGACAGGCATATTGAAGACGTAATATTCATGGCGGACAGTATGGTTTTTGAAAAATGAACGGAACCGAAGTATATTTCGACAACAGCGCGACTACCGCGCTGTGCGAAGCCGCGCTCGGGCGTATGAGCGAAGTAATGGTGCGGTATTACGGTAATCCTTCCTCGCTTCACACGCTCGGGGTCGACGCCGAAAGGATCGTATCGCAGGCGCGTGCCGAGCTTTTGAACGCGCTCGGAGTTAAAGGCATTTCGCCTTTCGGAGACCCGAGACTCGTGTTTACCGCTTCGGGGACCGAGGCAGATAACCTTGCGCTTTTCGGAGTCTGCCGTGCCAAAAAATTCCGCCCCGGTCAGAAAATAATTGTATCGGACAGCGAACATCCGGCAGTGGGCAGATGCGCGGACAAGCTTGAGAGCGACGGATTCAGAGTCGTGAGGATCCCGAGCATAAAAGGTCGTTTCGATTATGATATGCTCGAAGCGGAGGCAGACTCGGATACGGTGCTTGTAAGCGTAATGCTTGTAAACAACGAGACCGGCGCGGTCAATGACATAAAGCGCATTTCCAAAATCGTCAAGTCCAAAAACCGCGAAGCGGTGATCCACACCGATGCCGTACAGGGCTTTTTGAAGCTGAAGTTTACCCCTGCGAGTCTCGGCGCGGATCTGATAACGCTGTCGTCTCACAAGATACACGGCCCCAAAGGAGTCGGCGCGTTGTATATCGACTCGGCGATAATCAAGGCAAGAAAGCTTGTGCCGATAATATACGGCGGCGGTCAGGAAAAGGGGTTCAGATCGGGCACCGAGAATACGGTGGGGATTGCGGGCTTCGGCGCGGCGGCGGCATATTTTTCAAAACAGCTTGATTCAGGCATTGAGAAAATGAAGTCGCTTCGTGATTATATTGAAAACGAGCTTGCTCGGGAGTTTACATTGAATATCCCGGATTCGGAACGTGCTCCGCATATAGTCAGTCTGCGGCTGCCGGGCATAAAAAGCGAGACTATGCTTCACTATCTGTCGGGCGAGGGCGTGTATGTTTCAAGCGGTTCTGCCTGTTCCTCACATTCGGGACACGTGTCGGGAACCCTGCTTTCATTCGGGCTGACCGAACGTGAGGCGGACTCAACAATACGCATAAGTCTCAGCGAATACAATACATTTGATGAGGCGGATATTTTGATCTCAAAGATTTCTCAGGGCGTTCAAAAGCTTGCCGTGAGTATCAAATAAAATTAAAAAATCAAAGGGAGACAAAAAATGGAAAAGTTCAGAATCGGCATTATCGGCTGCGGCGGTATTGCCAACGGAAAGCATATGCCGTCGCTTAAGAAGCTGCCTGATGTTGAAATGGTAGCATTCTGCGACATTATCGAGGAAAGAGCGATAAAGGCGGCGAAGGATTTCGGAACTCCGGATGCCAAGTATTATACGGATTACAAGGAACTGCTCAAGGACGAGTCGATCGACATTGTTCATGTCTGCACCCCTAACCGTGAGCACAGCTTTATCACGATCGATGCACTTGAAGCCGGCAAGCACGTAATGTGCGAAAAGCCTATGGCAAAGACTTCCAAGGAAGCAAAGGAGATGCTTGACGCCGCAAAGCGCACCGGCAAGAAGCTGACTATCGGATATCAGAACCGTCAGACCTCGGCGGCACAGTACGTAAAAGCCGCTTGTGTAAACGGAGAGCTTGGCGATATCTATTATGGAAACGCAATAGCTTTGCGCCGCCGCGCAGTACCTACCTGGGGTGTGTTCCTCAATGAAGAAGAGCAGGGCGGCGGTCCCCTTATCGACATCGGAACTCATGCGCTTGACCTTACGCTTTGGTGCATGAACAACTACAAACCGAAGATGGTAGTTGGAACGAAGTACAGAAAGCTTGCGGATCAGACCAACACCGCAAACGCATGGGGCGATTGGGATCCCGAAAAGTACACGGTCGAGGACAGCGCGTTCGGTTTTGTAACCATGGAAAACGGCGCGACTATCATACTTCAGTCGAGCTGGGCGCTCAATCTGCTTGAAGCCAAGGAAGCCTGCTTCAGGATCTGCGGTACAAAGGCAGGCGCCGACACATGGGACGGCGCACGTATAAACGGTGTACGCTTCGGACGTCAGTATGTTGAAAAGCCCGACCTCAATGCAGGCGGCGCGGCATTCTATGACGGAGTGGAGGCAAGTCCTTCGGACCGTGATATGCGTCAGTGGATCGATGCGATCAAGAATAATACCGATCCCTGCGTGCTTCCCGAGCAGGCATATTGCGTAACTCAGATACTTGAGGCAATTTACACCTCTGCCGAGACCGGCAAGCCGGTATTCTTTGACTGATCGGCACAAAATACATAAAGTGTGACGCCATAAAGCACGGCGCCGAAAAGTATTCGCTTTTCGGCGCCGTTTTTCATAAGATCGGGGTATACGGAAAAGGGGTGTAAAAAACTCATTTTGAGTTTTTTACACCCCTTTTGCATTGGTCATGCTGCAAAGCACCGCTGTTTTACTGCTTAAAAAGACGGAAAACAAATGCATGAGGGCAAAAGCGGCCAAGGATCGTTTCAAAAATGTCGTGATCCGATAGGCATTTTGCGGACATACGGTTTTGAAGGTTTATTTCTTTTTGAGCCGTTTATCCGATCTTATCGAAAGCTTTGTTCCGAGTCCTTGGAATATCAGCACGAGCACGATAAGCAGAATGACCGCCGCAAGCATTACAAGGTACTTGTATCGGTAGTATCCGTAGTTGATCGCGATCTTTCCGAGACCGCCGCCGCCGATGATTCCGCTCATGGCGCTGTATCCGAGTATGGTTATCACAGCGATGGTGGCGTTTGAAATAAGAGACGGCACACTTTCGGGAAGCATGACCTTTGTGATTATCTGAAAGGGGGACGCACCCATGCTTTGCGCCGCTTCGATTATGTTGGGGTTAACTTCGCGCAGACTTCCTTCAACAAGTCTGGCGACAAAAGGAAACGCGGCAATAACAAGCGGAACTATAGATGCTACCGTTCCGACTGCGGTTCCCACGATAAGCCTTGAAAGCGGGAAAACGAGTATCATAAGTATGAGGAACGGTATAGAACGAAGCAGGTTGATAACGATATTAATTATGTGCATAAGCCACGCCGGCAGAGGATGAACTCCGCTCTTTTCGCCCGCTACGAGCAAAACTCCGAGCGGAAGCCCGAGCAGGGTGGCAAAAGCGGTAGATATAAGCGTGACGTACAGCGTTTCCCATATTGCAAGCGGAAACTCGCTTACAAATATATCAATTGCCTCCGCGATCGCCGCGTCGGAAAAAATATTATTGAACATCCGACTCACCTCACTTCTTCGACTAAGACATCGTGCGTTTGTCTCAGATATTTTATCGCCGCCGATACCTTGCCGCTGTCATCGGGAATCCCGAGCAACATATTTCCGTACACTTTGTCGCCTATGCATCTGGTGGATGCAGCAAGAATATTTGCGGCAATTCCGAGGTCGATCGCCATTTGCGTAATTACCGGGGTCTGGGTGGTACGCGCACCGTTGAAAACCACTCTGATGCGGCGTTCACCGTCGTTTGCATTGAGCACTTCGGATGCACCGTCCGGAAAGACAAGGCGTTTTGCGGCATCCGATCTGGGCGCGGAAAATACGGTACCGACTTCACCTTCTTCGACTACTTCGCCGCCGTCGAGAATTGCGACACGATTGCAGACTTCTTCAACCACGCTCATCTGATGAGTGATGATTATTACGGTAATTCCGAGCTTTTCGTTGATATCACGGATCAGCGACAGTATCTGATGTGTGGTATTGGGGTCAAGGGCGCTGGTAGCTTCGTCGCATAAAAGCACCTTCGGGTCTGTAGCGAGCGCGCGTGCAATTGCAATACGCTGCTGCTGACCGCCCGAAAGCTCGGCGGGATACGCCCCCGCCTTGTCGGGAAGCCCTACGGTTTCAAGCAATTCACGCGCACGTGCTTCCGCTTCTTTTTTGCCGACTCCGGAAAGTTCAAGCGGAAAGCAGATATTTCTGAGGCAGTTACGCTGCATCAGCAGATTGAAACCTTGAAATATCATTGTGACATTGCGGCGGATATTTCTCAGCTCACGCTCGCTCAGCGCGCCGATGTCAACGCCGTCGATCAGCACACTGCCGTCGGTCGGCCGCTCAAGCATATTTATACAGCGGATAAGGGTGCTTTTTCCGGCGCCGCTCATTCCGATTATTCCGTATATATCTCCGTCGTTGATCTTAAGACTGACGTTTTTTAACGCGTCGACCGTGCCGTCTGCAAAGCCGAAGGTCTTGGATAGATTCTGTATCTCAATCATTTTAATATACAAAGCGAGGGCTGCCGCGGCAACAGCCGCGGCACCCCGCATATTCCTTAATTATTTGTTTATGGTGTCAAGTGAAGTCTGCTTTCCGCCGTAGATTCCGAGCGGTTCAACGTGAATAGCGGCAGCCGAAACAATGTGAGTGCCGTTCTGAGCGTTGAAGTCGTCAAGATACGGGGTATGCTGGAAGTAGTTCGCGTCGATCTCACCGCTTTCCACAACATTGTTGGGCTGTACGTAATCGGTAAATTCAACGATCTTGAGGGTGATATTCTTTTCTGCGAGAATGTCCTTTGCGACCGCGAGAATTTCCGCATGAGGCGCGGGAGATGCGGCAACCGAGATCTCTGTTCCTGCAAGTGCATCGTAATCAACGGTGCTGTCGTAGCCGTCAGTGGTATCGGTAACAACGCTTACTACTGCACCGGCATATTTTTCGGTAATAAAATCGGCAACCTCTTTGCTTTTGAGGGCGGCAACGAGTGCTTTGGTCTTGTCGTTTGTTTCATTGCCTTCCTTAACTGCAACTATGTTGCTGTATGCGGAAGCGGCGCCTTCGGTAGCAAGAGCGGATTCGACCGGGTTGATACCTGCGGCAATTGCATAGTTTGAGTTGATAACCGCGTAGTCAACATCCTTGAGTACGTTGGGAAGCTGTGCCGCTTCGACCTCTTTAAAGGTGATGTTCTTCGGATTGCTTTCAATATCGCGGATGGTTGCGGTGATGCCTGCTCCTTCTTTAAGCGTGATTATTCCTTTGTCTTCGAGCAAGAGCAGAGCGCGCGCTTCGTTTGTGGTGTCGTTCGGAATTGCGATCGTGATATCTTTGCCTCCGCAGGAAGCGAGGGCGAGCGCCGAACCTACGGCGATGATCAGTGCGAGTGTAAGTGATACGAGCTTTTTCATGATTTTTTCTCCTTGTGTTGTGTTGATTTTTTAATATTTATAGGTGTGTATTGAAAACGAATAATTTGGGTTGCAAGCGGTCACATTCGCGTGCTGTAAAGGTTGGTTATTTTTATCAGATTTGTCATTTCAGACCTCCGTAACAGAAGAATTTAAAAAGGGGAAACTTCCCGCGGAAGCTTCCCCTTTACTGTTGACGTTGTGTCAAGCACCGACAGTGTTCGCTGTACGGTAAGAAAGCAACCCGGAAAAAGACATACGGAAAGACATGCACATGCGGCACATGTACATGAGCATCATATTCATTATGATACCCACCGCGTTTTTCATATTGCTTTCTCCTTTCATGACGCTTTCTTTGTTGCCGTAATTATATCACTGTCATGAGCGCTTGTCAACCGATTTCGGACAAAAAAATACGATTTGAATATTTGACACAAAAATGACGGCGGTATTATGTCCCTATTTGTGCCGATTATATGTTATTCAGTCGCTTGTTTCCGCCGCATTTACATCGATCGGGTCGCTTTTGACTGATTTGAGAACGAAGTGAGTTCTGGTAAGTTGGACTCCGGGCACGCTTTTGATCTTGCGGTAAAGCTTATCGAGACTTTCAGATGAATCGGTATATATTTTGAGTATAAAATCGTATTCCCCCGTGAGGTAGTAGCAGGATTGTATACTTTCGGTCTCTCTGACCATGTTTGCGAAGTCATCGTAATACTTCGGATGTTCGAGGCTGACCTCCATAAGCGCGGTCAGCTCGTTTCCGAGCATTTTCTGATTCAGCGTTATCGTATAGCGTTCAATGGTGCCGTTGGCTTCAAGCTTTTTTATTCGCTCAATTACTGCGGAGACCGACAAATTTATCTTTTTACTTATATCCGACGCTTTCATGCGCGCATTTTCTTTCAGACACGCAAGAATTTCAAGATCTGTTTTATCCATACGTTATTCTCCCGTGAAAATCGGCAAGATCGCCGTATTATTTTTGCATCATTGCCAATTATACTTTAATTTTTGCGGAATGTCAAGCGATAGAAATTCTGTTTACCGAATGTTTACGCAAATTTGCCGCTTGCGTGAAAAATGGTTGACTCATACAAAGCTTTGTGATATAATTATCGGAGTGTTTGATGAAACAAACGGAAAAACGCATTACGCAGGTAATACGCAGTAAGGGGATATTGCAATGAAAGAATACTACAAACTTAAAATTGCCGAGATCGAGAGGGATCTGAAGCTGTTTCCGGTCAGCGATTCGCTGAAGATAGCGGCGTTCATCCTTTTCGGAGACGTTGAGCTTACCGAAGTCAGCGCGCGCGAACTTGCGCGTCTTGCTCCCGAGCATGACATTCTTGTGACTGCAGAAGCCAAGAGCATACCGCTTATATATGAAATGGCAAAGCAGCTCGGCGAAAACGAGTATGTCATCGCACGCAAAGGTCCTAAAGTATATATGGAGGAATTGACAACGGTTACGGTCCGTTCGATAACTACCCAACACGATCAGAGCCTTTGTATAGGCAAGAGGGAAGCCGATCTTATGCGCGGCAAACGCGTACTTATTGTCGACGATGTTATAAGCACGGGAGAGTCGCTTGCGGCGATCGAAAAACTTGTCAAGGCTGTGGGCGGCGAGATCGTCGGAAAGATGGCAGTCCTTGCAGAGGGAGACGCGATCAAGCGCGAGGATATTACGGTGCTTGCGCCGCTTCCGCTGTTCGACGCCGAGGGAGAGCCGATCAAATAATAAATTAAATCGAAAAAGGATCCGCACAAAAACTGTGCGGATCCTTTTTGTGTATTTTATCTTATCAGCCTCCGGTAACGCTCATTCGTACGGTCTTGCAATTGAACGCGATGTCATACAGCTCGGCGTAAACATAGATAGCAGAGACATTCGTGATATCATATGTCAGCGTGTGAGCGGCGCCGGCGCCGGCGGCGAGGAGGTTATCCTTTGAAAAAGTATGGCTTTCGAGTGGGGTGAGTTTTTTACCGCGGTCGGTCGTCAGGTAAGCCGCCTGCATATACATATCATCTCGGACGGTAAGCGACAGGATCTTTTTGCCGTTTTCAGAGTGGATCGAATATGAAACAAGCTCCGGTTTGCGGCTGTCAACATAGAAATCGAAGCTCTGCTCAAAGGTGTTTCCGACAGAGTCTGTTCCGATGAGCTTACAGAGATATTTTCCGTCGCCGTATACATATTTGTCGTTTTCGTCGCTCCTGCAATCCCAAAGCTTCAGCGAATAGCGGTTTGTGGTCCCGAGAGTCGGTTCCGCATAGGCTTTTGCAAGCCCGCGAAGCACATTTGTGTTATGTAACTCATTACCTGTTTCATCATACACGGTCGCTTTCAGCGAAGCGAGATTACGTATCAGGCTTACCGATGCGTACAGCGAGCCGTCGCAACCGTCGCCGAACGGCGAGAGTATCGACAACCTTTCGTCAAAGCTCATGGACAGCGTATTGTATCCGTACATATTGTTGGTGCCGAGCTCGGCGGTTGAGTCAAAACGGTCATTTTGACAAACAGTGTACAGATAATTGCCTCCGAACGGCGATGCGGTTTCGTATAGGCTTGAATCAAACGGAGAGCTGCTGTAAAAATCTCCTCTGAATCCGAGAAAAGGCATTGAGTAACTTTGCTCGCCGTCAAGTTTTATAAATCCCTCAATATACATTCCGTTCGGATAGAGTTTTTCAAATTCCGCAAGCTCTGCTTCGGAAAGCGTAACGTTTAACCTGATCAGCGTTTTGCTTTTTCCGTTAAGCGTTATACCGTACGACTGTTTTTTTGACGCGTTTATTGCGTTTCCGTCAAGCGTTATCGAAGCGTTGTCAAAAAGCTTGAGCGTAGGCTTCATGAACGACACGGTATCGGTTTTGCTTTTTCCGAGTATTTCATACAGTGTTTTTTGGGTGTGCTCAAAGTAATAATCGTTTTCGCCGCAGAGCGTTTCGTAGGTCAGCGTTTCAAGATCGGGCGTTCCGAGCATGACCGAGAGCTTAAGTTCCTTTGCTTTTCCGGAGAGATTCTCAACTTCAAAAGACAGCTCAAACGAATCTGAAAGCTTGTTGCCGAGCTCAAGCTTTGAAACCCCGTTGTGCGTAATGATCAGGTCGGCTTGCGCCGCGCTTTTGTAATCAACGAGTCCGGCTCCCTGTACGTTTACCGAATAAGGGGTTTCGCCGTCGGTCATTATCGCGGCGGAACTCATCAGCAGATTCTTGAGCGTATTCGTTTTTTCTGTTCCCGAAAGTCCGCTTAACTTCGGAAGTATTCCGGCGGCAAGTCCCGAAATAAATGCCGAAGACGGCGAGGTTCCCGAAATCGACGCATAGCCGCCGTCGGAAGCCGCCGAGCGTATCCCCGAACCTGGCGCGGTAAGCTCAGGCTTTATTTTCAGTGTGGGAGTCGGACCCCATGAAGAAAACTCGGTACTTTTGGGTGCGATCCCGGCGTTTGAATAGACCGAAAGAGTACTTTCTACATATATCTTTTTCACGGCGGCATCTTTCAGTATCATTCCGTCGGCTTTACTTATAAAGATCGCCGGCAGGTCAGAATCGTCAAGCACCATTTTTGTGCGCAGTGATACGGCATCTTCAATGTTGTCGTAAATTATTGCCGCGACCGCACCGTGTTTTTCGGCATTGTTTACCTTTTCCGCAAAAGTGATCTCTCCGCGCTCGATAAGCGCGACCCTGCCGCGCAGATCAAGCCTGTTTCCGTCTTTTATGTAGTCTTCTTCTTTTCCGAGCCCCGGCACTACGGCGTATTCAAGCGTTTTGCCGTTGAAGCTCTCATTGAAATATTTACGCGGCGAACCGAGTACTGCGTCATTGTTTGAATCGCTGTATGCGATAAGGCTGCCGTTATACGTGAGTCTTACTGCGGGATACTGACCGTTGTAAACATTTGCCGCCGCCGCGGCGATCACGCTTTCGGAGGTTGCGGGGGTGTTTACCGTGCCCGAATCGGGAAATTCGGTGTTTGGCTCCCAATACGATGCGGTAAGGTCATAAGCCGACGCTTCCCCGAGCGTCGAATTATTGCCTGCCGAGCATACCACGGTTATCCCGCGTTCGCTCATTTTATTTATCGTATTTTCAAGTGCTTCATCATAATAGCCGGATTCGGAAAAGCCGCACGGCTTTCCGAGACTGAGATTTACTACGTCGGCGCCGAGTATATACGCATCCTCAAGCGCGGCTATCACCGCTCCGGTCTGAGCGGTGCCGGTCGCTTCGCTGTATACTTTCATCAATAGTAACTGTGCATAAGGCGCGGTGCCCGACGGCAGGTTTATGTTTCCTCGCGCGTTTCCCGCGGCGACAGCCGCCATTGCGGTGCCGTGGTTGCTTGCGGTCTTGACTTCGCACGTGCCGGTTATATAATCAAAGGCAAAGGGAATCTTGCGGTTCACATATGTTTTGTCCCAGGTAAAGAAGCTGCTCTGCCTGTGTGCGTTTGTAAAGTGATATATACCGGCAATATCACTTTCGGTAAGCTTGACGTTTGCGGTATCATCGAGTGTAAACAGCTCATGTTTTACATTGAAGCCGTTGTCTATTATTGCAATTACACTGCCTTCGCCGAAGTGCGGATCTGCAATATATGACGATACGTTTGCCGCCGACGAGCTCTGCACATCTAATTCGGCTTCAAGTGTCTGATATTCGACTTCGGGCGACACCGAAAGCACACCGTCGAGAGTGCTGAGCGTCGGAAGCATATCGGCGCCGAGAGTTACCGAGAAGCCGTGAAGCATTGAAGAATATGTATAATTTACCTGCGCTTCCGGGAGAATTTTTTTTAGTTCAGCCGTTACGGCATCAATTGCCGCCGTGTCGGAGACCGTTACAATATATGCGGAATTTGCGGCGTACCCGGTATCCGCATTAACGGGAGCGGGGATCAGCGAGAATACAAATACCGCGGCGAGTATAAGCGAGAGCGTTTTGATTCTGCGTGTTTTCACTTAGAGCTACACTCCTTTTCGGCAGTAATTGAGTTGAATACTTCTGCGAACGCGCCGAATTTTCGGACGGTCGGCGCGCAGCTTGAAACTCCGCTGTTTGTAAGAAAATCAAGCGGGAGGTGCGGGTAGAGCGACGAAAGTTCAAGCTTTTCCGTTGCAGAGTTCATTGCGTAATCGGTAATATCAAGCCACAGATATTTTCCGTTGTATCCGCTTATGTCGATCCGGAAGCTGCCAGAGCCGTCGTCGGTCGAGGCGGAGAACCGTTCGTCTCCCTGTTCGGGATAGACAAACGCTTCACGCACGAAATGGTTATCATTTGCGGAGACTTTCAGATACATTCTGCCGTTTTCAAATTCAAGCGAGTAAGAGGTGAGACTCGGCGACTCGGTGTCTGCGACTATAGGAAATTCAATGCTTTCGGCTTTTGAAGAATCGATCTGCCACACCTTTACCGTTACGGTATAATTGCCGTCGTCAAACCTGAACTTGTCGTTTATGCCGTCGCCGCCGTCCCAGAGCTTCAGCACGACGGTATGGTATCCGCTTTTTGGTATTTCCGATTTTTCCGAGGATCTCATTACCGTTTCTCCCGACGCGTTTTTCACTTCGACCGAATATCCGGTAATGTTTCGATAAAGCGGCAGTTTTATGTAGGCACAGTCGAAATTGCCGTCAAAGTCGGGCGAGAATGCGATTTTCGCGCTGTCGAGGATCGGTGCGTTTGCGCTGAGATTTGACGAACCGAGCACGGCGGCGGACTTGCCGTTGTATGCGAGCAACATGGTTCCGCCGAGAAAAGGCAGACCGCCGTCATCGTATATTGAAGCGTCAATATACGGTGATTTGTCAAAATCAGCGGTGAAGCCGGTAAAAGGAAGCACATACTTTTGCGAATCGGTGCTTACAGCATAGATATAGCCGTCGATGAAAAATCCGTTTTTAAAATCGGCACTTGACAGCTCAGTTTCGTCAAAGCGCAGTGAAACGGTCAGTGTTTCGGAGCTTCCGGCGGCTAGGGTAATATCAAAACTGCCGCCGTGAGTGAGCTTGCTTTCGCCGACGTATGCTTCGGAAAGCTCAAGCGGCTTCACGGTGAGCGAGTTGAAATTGATTTTTTTCGTTCCGAGTTCGGTCGCCGTTTCGCCGAGCAGGCTTGCGGAAAGCCTGAGCTTAAGCGGCTCGTTTGAAATATTTTCAAGCACTATATCGAATTTCATGCTTTTTTTCAGCTTATCGCCGAGCGAGAGCGAGGGCGCGCCGTCTTCCGAGGTCAGCTTCAGCTTGCGTGAAAGCGCCGCGGATATATTTGCAAGCCCTGCGCCTTGGAGCCGCGGAGAATACTCGGCTTCGGTGCGTTTGTCGATAAGCGGGGTCGCGGTATTCATAAGCGCCGTTTTGATGGTCGTCCCCGAATCTTTCGTCGTGCCGCCGAAGGATTCGCAAAGCAGTGCGGCAAAGCCGGAGACAAACGGAGCCGCCATTGAAGTTCCGGAGAGCGAAACATATCTTGAGTCTCTGCCGGCGGAGTATATGCTTTCGCCGACCGCGGTAATGTCGGGCTTCAGTTCAAGCTCGGGGGTAACTCCCCATGATGAGAAAGCGGACATGGCAAACGCGTTCGGATTCGGCTTTGTCATCCTTATTGCAGGATCGACCGCCACTCTTTTGTCTTCGGCTTTTTTCAAAAATTCGCCGTCTTCTTTTGAAATGAATACTGCGGGAATGGCTGAGTCCTCAAGCGACATCATGAGTGAAATGCCTTCGTCGGAGTTGTCGTAAACGATCGCTGCCGCAGCGCCGCAGTCCGCAGCGATCTTTACTTTTTCGGCAAATGTGATCGTGCCGCGTTCGATCAGCGCGATCTTGCCGCTGAGTTCAAGCCCGGCATAATCGCTCCGTTTGCCTACTCCCGGTATGCAGATATATTCAAATTCCTGTTTTCCCACATAATCGGAAAAATCGACCTTGGTCACGCCTTGGCTTACGTTGCTGTCCGAAAAGGCGATCTGCCGACCGTCAGCGGTATGGACCAGCACAGGCAGATTGAGCAGACGATTTTGCGCGCTTGCGACCGAAATAAAGTCTGTCATAGAGGACGGACTGTTGACCGTACCGTAATCGGTTATTTCGGCAAGCGGGTATTTTACCGAATTTGCCGCGCCGAAAATACTGTTATATCCTATTGTGCCGTCATTGCCTGCGGCGCACACTACCGCTATACCTTTTGAATTCAGACGCTTGACTATGTTTTTCATTTCCGGAGTGCGCTCATGCGCGGAATAGCCCGAATAGGTCCCGAGACTCATGTTTATGACGTCGGCGCCGAGCGATACTGCGTCTTCGAGAGCGGATACCAGATCAAGCTCGGAGGCGTTGTTATCATCGTCACCGCCGAAAATTTTCATAAGCAGCAGTTGGCAGTCGGGAGCAATGCCCCGGATCGTATCATCATTTCCGGCGATCACTGCGGCGACATGAGTGCCGTGGTCGCTTTCCGACGAAACATCGGCGGTATTTGCGGCATAATTGAAGGCAAACGGTATTTTCGGATTAACATAAAGATTATCGGGCGAGACATACTCCGAGACATTCAGCGTATCGGACTCGTTAAGTTTGCTTAATGCTTCACGAGTCAACACCTCCTTTGACGGAGCCTTTGCAAATACCGGATGCGATATGTCGAAGCCGCTGTCGATGACGGCGACGGTCACGCCCTTGCCGGTATAAAGCCCGCGCTCGGTGTCTGTCAACCGCATCATTTCACCGGCGGAGGCTATTGCCGTTTTGTAATCCGAGTATCCCGAATCAAGCAAGCCGAAGCTTCCAGAAAAGTGAGCGTCAAATCCGTATGCGGCGTTGAGCTTCTCGCATAGTGCATAATCTCCCTCAAGCGCAAACGCAAAAAGCGCGGGGAAGCGCTTTTCGGGAGCACTGCCGACTAGTGCTGTCAGCGTATCAAACGCTTCGTTATAATCGGCAAAGCAGTCTTCGTCCGCATATATCATGATAAGCTTTGACGGCTCTGAGGCGGAAACCGGTACTGCTTGGAATAAGAGTGTGAGCAAGGCGATTATCGAGATTATTCTGAGCTTCAATTTTTATCTCCGTTCCGAAAAATACAGATTCTTTTTTATGGTGATTTTATTATATCAGACCAAAAAAATCATTGCAATACGAATTTTTGAATTTTTTTGGCTCAATTGTCAAATACTAATGCGAAGTCGGACGAGCGGTTCGCGTATCGCGCAGTGCCGCTTTGTCGGATCCTGCAAAAAAGGGGACAGCGTGAAATCGCGGTCCCGATAAGTGAGCTCTCAAGTTTTGCGTCCGAATTCTGCGTAGGTGAATCGGAAATCCACGTCTGTTTTTTTGGGTCGGCTACGCCGACATTGGGGATCAGCATATGAAGAAAATTTCGTTTTCCGCAAGATATATTTCGTTCTTGCTCAGCGTGTTGCTGTTTTTTACGCTTTCGTGCGCATATCTGCCCGTCAGCGGCGAACAGGAGATCTATAATAAAATCCTACGCCTTCATGTGCCGGCAAATTCGGATTCGGAAAAGGATCAGGCGCTTAAGCTTAAAGTGCGCGATTCGATACTTGCGGAGCTTGAGTGTATATATTCCGAAAATGACACTTCCTCGATCGACGAAGCCATAGCGGCGGTGGGAGGTAATCTCGAAAGGCTCAGAATAGCGGCTGAGCAAACGCTCTTTGAAAACGGATCCGAACTCGGAGTCAGGGTTAGTCTCGGGCGCGAATATTATCCTGCCAAAAGCTATAATGAAGTCCTTTTGCCCGCCGGAGTCTATAATTCGCTGAAGGTCAGCATCGGAAAAGGCGAGGGCAGGAATTGGTGGTGCGTGTTATATCCGAGTCTTTGCCTTGCGGCGGCTACGGTTGATGAGAGCGGCTTGAATACTTACGTATATGAGGAGGACGGTGAAAAATTCATTGCCGCCGGTTTTACGGCGGATGAGCTTGCGATCATCACCGAAGCCGACAGCAAGCATCCTAATATAAAAGTAAAATTCAAGGTGCTTGAATTTTTTGAGAGCCTGTTTGCCGAAAAATAAGTCATCGTTTACCCGAAAAAGTTCCAAAGGACGAAAAAATAACCGTTTTTCGGCAAGTCACCCTAAAATTTTCAAAAATACTTGATTATCTCTTCCGATTATTATATAATTGTTAGGATATGAAGCGACGCTGTGAAAAGGGGGATCGACATGACCGAAAATAACGGCAAGCTTATGACAAATGCATTTTTTATGGTCGTTGCTACCCTTCTTGCAAAAGCGCTCGGGCTTTTGCGCGATATTCTTGTGGCGGCAAACTATGGCACGACCGTCGAAGCGATCGCTTATGACGCCGGCTCAAGACTGCCGGTGTTACTTTTTGATTTTGTGATCGGCGGAGTCGTTACCGCCGCTTTTATTCCGATATTCAACGAATTGCTTGTAAAATCGGGCAGAGAAAAGGCGTTTGAATTTGCCGATGGTTATATTACCATGATCGCGCTGATCACTGCGGCGATCGCAGTATTGGGAATACTTACGGCGCCGTGGCTTGTTGAGTTTCTGATCCCGGATGCGGCACCCGAAGCCAAATTGCTTGCGGTGAAGCTTACCCGCATTATGTTTCCGATGATAATATTCACCGGCTTTGCTTTTTCCTTTGTCGGCGTGCTGCTTTCTCTCGGCGAATTTAAGATCCCGGCGATCATCAGCATGGTTTCAAACGGTGTTATCGTAGTGTATCTTTTTTCCGTCAATCGGATTTTCGGTGTTATCGGGCTGTCGCTTGCGATGGTGCTCGGGTGGATGATGCAGGCGTTTGTGCAGGTGCCGAAGCTTGCCGCGCTCGGATACAGATATAAAATCAGACTCGATTTCGGCTCTGAGTACATAAAAGAAGCTGCGTCAGGCGCGGTTCCGATCCTGCTCGGGACCTGGACGGCTCCGGTATGCTCGCTTATAAATACGCGTTTTGCTTCGGGGATCGAAGGCGGCAGAGCAGTGACCGCGCTCGGTTATGCCAACCGATTCTACACGATAATTATCGGTGTGTTTTCATACGTTGCCACGAATTTGCTGTTTCCGTATATTTCAAAAGCCGATGCCGCAGGTAAACGCGAAGAGGCAAACAGGCTGATGATCTCATCGGTGCGTATCCTTATGCTTGTCATAATGCCGATCACCGCAGGAATGGTCGTGCTTTCAAAGCCGCTCGTATCGTTTATTTACGGACACGGCGAGTTTGTTGATTCGGATGTAGTAATGACTTCGACCGCCCTCGGATTTTATGCTTTCGGAATGATATTCAATGCGGCGAACGAGGTCTTTACCAAAGCGTTTTTTGCACGAAAGAACAACAAGACTCCGATGTTTGCCTCGATTGCCGCAATGCTTGTGAATTTTGCGATCGTAAAGCTTTTGTCGGACGCAATGGGAGTGGGCGGTATCGCGCTTGCTTCGGGAATCGCGGTGGCGGTCGGATGCTTGTTCAACTATTTTGCTTTTTTATATTATGATAAGAAAATGTTTTCGCTCTCCGACGCGGTCGATATGCTGAAGATGGCGGCGGCATCGTCGGGCATGGCTGTCGCGGTGTATTATGTTTCGGGCGCGGTCGGATCGGACATATTGAAGCTGGTGCTCGGCGTGGCGTCGGGAGCGGCGGTATATGCACTCCTTTGCGCGCTTTTGCGTGTGGATGAAGTCAAGGCGGCGTTTGCGTATCTGAAAGGGAAGAGAGGAAATAAAGTTGATAAAGGTACTTAATGTCATAACCGATACCAATATCGGCGGAGCCGGCAGGGTGCTTATACATTACCTGAACCATTTTGACCGTGGTCGGTTTGACGTGTCGGTGGCAGTTCCCTCGGGCAGTCAGCTTATACCCGAAGTGATAAAGGCAGGCTATAAGCCGATCGAGACGGAATACGGTCATGACAGATCATTTGAACCTAAAGCGGTGCGGGAGTTATATCGTATAATTAAGGAGACAAAGCCCGATATCGTGCATACTCATTCCTCGCTCAGCGCGAAGCTTGCGGCATATCTTGCCGGAGTGGATTCGAGAATATATACCCGTCACTGTGCGTACGATCTTCCCGAAAGCGACAAGCGCTTTCCGAAGAAACAGCTCAGCGGCTTTGTCAACAACACGCTCTCCACGGCAATAGTTGCCGTAGTGCAGGCGGCGGCGGATAATCTCACCGACACAGGGGTCGATCCTGAAAAGATCACTGTGATAATGAACGGCGTTGAGCCGATAGAACAAATCGGCGAGGACGAAAAACGCAGACTGAAAAGCGCGCTCGGTATAGCGGAAAACGATTTTGTCTGCACACTTTCGGCGCGGCTTGAGGATGTGAAGGGGCATGAATATCTGATACGCGCGGCAAAGGAGATTTTTGAGCGCGATAAAACGATAAAATTTCTGATCGTCGGCACGGGAAGTCTTGAAGCAAGCCTTAAGCAGACCGTGCATGAGCTTGGGCTTGACGGCACCGTGATATTTACCGGATTTGTGAAGAATGTTGCTCCGTATCTTAACATAACCGACCTGAATCTGAATTGTTCTTGGGGAACCGAAGCCTCAAGCCTTGCCATTGCCGAAGCAATGAGCCTCGGTATTCCGACGGTTGCTACGATCTTCGGCGGAAATCCGTCGATGATAACCGACGGTGAAAACGGACTGCTTGTGCCGAAAAAGGACGCGCATGCACTTGCAGCGGCAATTCTGAGAATAAAAGAAGACAAAGAACTGCTCAAAAAGCTCGGCGAGGGTGCAAAAAAGGTATATGCGGCGCGCTTTACTGCGGGAGCTATGACCGACCAGCTTGAAGCGCTGTATGAAAAAGAAGCCGAGCGCTGCCGAAATAAGCATAAGAAGTGAAGCCTTGTATAAAGGCTTCGTCAGTAAAACTGACACGAAAATTGCCGATCATTACTTTAGCCGCCAAAGGCGGCATGGAGGCGTGAAAATTTAGTCTCACACAAGTGAAGCATTGTGTTTCACGCCCGCAATTTTCTGAAAACGGGACCCGAACCCGTTTTCGTCAGTAAAACTGACACGAAAATTGCCGATCATTACTTTAGCCGCCAAAGGCGGCATGGAGACGTGTAATGGAAATCAAAACTGCCGATAAAGATAATCAAAGGGAGCATGCGCGAAAGCGTATAGCCGAATTGCGCCGACTTATTGCATACCATTCCGAAAAGTATTACGAAAAAGACGCTCCGGAGATATCCGATTTTGAATACGACAAGCTTTTTTATGAGCTGGTGGCGCTCGAAAACGAATATCCGGAATTCGATACGCCGGATTCTCCTACGCACAAGGTCGGAGGAGGCGTGCTTGAGGGCTTTGAAAAAGTTAGCCACAATGTGCCCCTGCAAAGTCTGACGGATGTATTTGATTACGATGAGCTGAAAGCGTTTATCGAACGCGTAGACTCTGAGACCGACGGAGACGGATACTCGGTTGAATGTAAGATCGACGGACTTTCGGTGTCGCTTGTTTACCGAAACGGGCTGTTTGAGCGCGGCGCGACCCGCGGGGATGGCAAGATCGGCGAAAATATTACCGAAAACCTTAAAACGATAAAAAATGTGCCGATGAAATTGAACCTCTCACCCGAATATGTAGAGGTGCGCGGCGAGGTATATATGCCGCATGACAGCTTTACAAAGCTTAATCAAAGACGCGAACTGCGCGGCGAGAGTCTGTTTGCCAATCCGCGCAACGCTGCGGCAGGTTCATTAAGACAGCTTGACCCGAAGGTCACCGCTTCGCGCGGACTTGATATATTTATTTTCAATTATCAGGCAGGCTCGCGTGAGTTTGCGCTTCACAGCGAGTCGCTCGACTATCTTGGATCGCTCGGATTCAACGTGATATCCGAGCGGCGGGGATTACACACCGTCGGGGAGATAATCGCGCGTATAAAAGAGATCGGAGAGCTGCGCGGCAGTCTCCCGTATGACATAGACGGAGTGGTCATAAAGGTCAACTCGCTTGAAGCACGCCGACGCATAGGCGAAAATACGAGCACTCCGAAGTGGGCGGTCGCATACAAGTTTCCGCCCGAAGAAAAGGAAACACGGCTTCGCGATATAACCGTACAGGTTGGCAGAACGGGAGTGCTGACTCCGACGGCGGAGCTTGAAAGCGTAAGACTTGCCGGTACGAGTGTCAGTCGTGCTACGCTTCATAATCTTGATTTTATCAGAGAGCGGGATATTATGATCGGTGATCTGGTGACGGTCAGAAAAGCCGGAGATATTATTCCGGAGGTAGTACGCGCGAATGTCGGAAAGCGAAGCGGTGCGGAAAGGCATTTTGAAATGCCGTCGCGCTGTCCGTCCTGCGGAGAGCCGATCGTGCATACCGAGGGAGATGCCGCATACTATTGCACGAATGCCGAATGTCCGGCTCAGCTTGAGCGGACGATAACGCATTTTGCTTCTAAAAATGCTATGGATATAGACAAGCTCGGACCCGCGATCGTGCGAATGTTGATCGAATCGGGCAAGGTGAGCGGACCGGCTGACCTTTATTATTTGAACAGCGCGGAGCTTGAAGCGATGGAGCGCATGGGCAAGACCAGCGCGGCAAACCTTATTGCGGCGATCGAAGCCTCTAAAAAACGCGGACTTGCAAGGTTGATTTATGCGCTCGGGATCAAGCAGACCGGAGAAAAGACCGCGCAGATATTAGCTGAGCGTTACGGTGATATAAGCAGACTTTTTGAAGTTAGGGTCGATGAGCTGACGCAGATACCTGATATCGGGCAGATTACGGCGGAATACATCGTTGATTTCTTTGCCCATCCGCAGACTCATGAAACGATAAAGCGTCTTTTGGATGCAGGTGTGGACGCATCGGCGCAGATGACCAAAAAAGACAACATTTTTGAAGGAAGGACCTTCGTGCTTACCGGTACGCTTCAGACGCTGACGCGTTCGGAGGCGGGTGAGCTTATTATGAGTCACGGAGGCAAAGTTTCGGGTTCGGTTTCGGCGAAAACCGACTATGTGCTTGCCGGAGACAAAGCCGGTTCAAAGCTTGAACGTGCGAATACGCTCGGTGTGCGCGTTATCAGCGAGGAAGATCTTGAGCGGATGATCTCGGGGCAACTCCCGATCTGATGCGACGATTGCCTGAATTTTGGTGCCGCCAAAGGCGGCGGGGACGCGTGAAAATTCAGTTTTTGATAAGTGAAGCTTTGTGTTTCACGCCTGCAATTTCAAAACGGCATATGAGCCGTTTCAAAATTGCCGATAGTTTTTGGTGCCGCCAAAGGCGGCGGGAACGCGTGAAAATTCGGTTTTTGATAAGTGAAGCTTTGTGTTTCACGCCTGCAATTTCAAAACGGCATATGAAGCCGTTTCAAAATTGCCGATAGTTTTTGGTGCCGCCAAAGGCGGCGGGGAGTATATGTTTGTAGATAAGGTAAAAATTTATATAAAAGCGGGGGACGGCGGCAACGGATGCGTAGCTTTCCATCGCGAAAAGTATGTAGCGCAGGGCGGTCCCGACGGCGGAGACGGCGGCAACGGAGGAAATATCGTTTTTGAGATCGACGAGGGTACTAATACCCTGCTCGACTTCCGTTATCATCGCAAATTTATTGCAAAAAACGGCGGAAACGGAATGCCGTCAAAGTTTCACGGCGCCACAGCCGATGATCTGATAATCAAGGTTCCGGCAGGTACGGTAATACTTGACGCCGCCAGCGGCAAAATTATCAAGGATATGTCCGACTGCGGTCCTGCCGTGATCTGCAAAGGCGGACGCGGCGGTTGGGGAAACAAGCATTTCGCCACTCCTACCAGACAGATACCGCGTTTTGCCAAAAGCGGTATAAAGGGAGAAGAAAAGGAAGTTATTCTTGAACTTAAAATGCTTGCGGACGTCGGACTTGTCGGCTTCCCGAATGTGGGAAAATCTTCGATCCTTTCGATGATTTCAGCGGCAAAGCCGAAGATCGCAAACTACCATTTCACGACACTGTCGCCGATGCTCGGCGTGGTCGCCACCGGAGAGGGCAAGGGTTTTGTGTGCGCCGATATTCCGGGGCTTATTGAGGGTGCATCCGAAGGACTCGGGCTCGGACATGATTTTTTAAGGCACGTTGACAGATGCAGACTTATTCTTCATGTGGTCGATGTTTCGGGCTGCGAGGGCAGAGATCCTATAGACGATATCAAAAAAATCAATTCGGAGCTTGCCGGGTACAGTGAAGAGCTGTCGGCAAGACCTCAGATAATTGTAGGCAACAAATACGATTCGCTTTCTGCCGATGCAGACCTTACTGCGTTTGAAGATTATGTGAAAAACGAACTCGGGGCTAAGTTGATCTATGTTTCGGCGGCGACCGGTTACAATATGGACGCACTTGTGCGGCTGACTTCCGAAACGCTTGAAACATTACCGCCCATGCGTTCGTTTGAAGCCGATTATGTTGAGGAAACTCCGAAAGATCCGACCGACCGCAGTGTTAACATCACAAAAGAGGGAAATGTGTATATTGTCGAAGCGGATTGGCTTTACAATCTCATGGGCTCAACGAACTTTGACGATCGTGAAAGTCTCGGGTATTTTCAGCGAGTGCTTCGTACCAGCGGTTTGATCGAAAAGCTTGAAGCGGCGGGCGCGCACGACGGAGACACTGTCTCGATCTACGATTTTGAATTTGATTTTATAAAATAGCGGGGGATTTTAAAATGAAAGACGGAAAACTCGGATATGCAGTCGTCGGACTCGGGATAGGAATGGCACACGCCGACGCGGCTTATGAGTATGAAAAATGCAAGCTTGTCGCGGTGTGTGACCTGAAGCCCGAACGGCTTGAAAAGGCAAAGGAAAAGTATGAGGGCATTAAATGCTATGAGCGCTTTGACGAGCTGCTTTGCGACAAAGAGGTAGATGTGATAAGCATTTGCCTTCCGAGCGGTATGCATGCTGAATTTGCCTGCCGTGCCATGGAAGCCGGCAAACACGTGTTGGTGGAAAAGCCGATTGATATTTCGGTAGATGCCGCTGAAAAGATCTGTGAATGCGCAAAGCGGACCGGCATGAAGGCGGGCGTTATTCACCAGAACCGCAACAATGCGGTCATGAAGCCGATAAAAGAAGCGATCGATAGCGGACGGCTCGGACGGCTCGTACTCGGCACATTTGCGGTCAAGTGGTTCAGAGAACAGCGGTACTATGATAACGGCTGGCACGGTACATGGAACATGGACGGCGGCGGATCGCTTATGAATCAGGCAATACATACGGTCGATCTGATGCAGTGGCTCATGGGAGACGTCACCAGCGTCAATTCAAGAATGGGAATATTCGAACATAAGATCGAAACCGAGGATCTTACGGCTTCCGTGGTGACTTTTAAAAGCGGAGCGATTGCAACCTTTGTAAGCACGACCTGCGCTTATCCCGGGATCAGCACCGAAATATCGGTTTACGGTACGGATGGTACTATTGAAGCCGATGCGGATGTGCTTAAGACCTGGAAGCTGCGCAGTTCCGATGATGAGGAAGAAGAGGAAGCGCAGATGCTTGAAAAATTCGGAAGCGGAAACCGCGGTGCGGTGAGCATGGATCCGCATTTGGTGTGCGGACACGCTTCTATGGTCGAGGACATGGTGGACGCGGTGCTTGAGGACCGCGATCCTCAGATATTGCCCGAAGAAGCGATCAAGAGTGTGCGCATAGCCAACGCGATCTATGAGTCGGCGCGTACCGGACAGACCATAACTCTTTGAATTTTCAAATATACAAGACTTGTAATTTTGCGGCAGAGATAAACAGGGGGTAAGTATGCATATTACAATAGCCGGTAAGCTCGGCAGCGGCAAATCGACGGTCGGTAAACTGCTTTGCGCCGAACACGGTTTTGAGATTTATTCTACGGGAAAGATACAGCGCGAGCTTGCCAGAAGTTTCGGGGTGAGCACACTCGAAATGAATCAGCTTATGTCAAAGGATACCAAATACGACCACATGATAGACGATGCGGTGACAAAGCTTTCGGTCGAACGCGAAAACGACCGCCTGCTCTTTGATTCAAGAATGGCGTGGCACTTTGCAAAAAATTCGTTCAGAGTGTTTTTTACCATAGACCCGCAGATCGCGGCAATTCGTGTGATGAAGGACCCGCGCGGAGCCGAAGAAACATATGTTGATGTTGATGATGCACGCGAGAAGCTGATCGCGCGCAGTCTGGTGGAAAACGAGCGTTTTCGCACGATATACGGAACCGACAATTTAAATTACAGTAATTATGACCTTGTGGTAGATACTTCGTATGCCGCGCCCGAAACGATAGCAAAGTTAGTATTTGCCGAGTATGAAAAATTCTGCGCCGATGAATCGGCATATGTGAAAAAGATGTATTTTTCGCCGAAATCGCTGTATCCGAGCATCGACGCCGAGCAAATATCCGCGCTTGACTTTGAGAGCCTGATACATAAAATTCAAAGCGAAGGCTATATCCCCGAGCCGATAAGTGCGGTGTGCATAGATAGCTATAACTTTGTTGCCGACGGTCATAAACGCGCGCTTGCCGCCGCGAATGTCGGGCTTGAATATATCACGGCATATCTTCCGAATGAGGGCGAGCTTGAGGTTATCAAAGCACGTGCCGCCGAGGCCGGCAGAGCGGCAATGGAAGCTTTTGAAGCTCGCGGTGACTTTAAATATCCGAGCTGTCCGAGCATTTTTAAGTAAGAAATTATTGCCTGAGATGAACACAGCTTTGTGCACAAAGTGCGAAGCAACACCGTCCTGCCTTGACAGTTATGTGTTTTTGTGATATTATTTACTCAAAGCTAAGCGGATCGGATGACCGGTGTGAAAATCCTGACTCGGTTTGGCGAAACTTCGGATTTCACGCCTGTAATTTTTTTCGTCTGCTTTGTCGACATGAAAATTACCGATTACTTTTTGAGTCGGCTTCGCCGACATGAGAAATTATAATGAAACAGTGTATGGATTCCGAGAATCTGCACCGCAGACTCAAAAAAATCATCGGACAGCTGCAAGCGATAGAACGAATGATCGACGAAGATATTCCCTGTGAGGATATTCTTTCGCAGATCAACGCGGCAAGGTCTGCGTTGAACGGCTGCGGTAAGGTCGTGCTTGAAGGACATATCAAGCATTGTGTCCGTGACGGCATTGAACACGGAGACGCAGACAAGACTATTGAGAGCTTTACGAAAGCGGTCGAACGCTTTGCAAATATGCAATAAATGTTTTTTAGTCATCAGCCACAGGGCATCTGCTGTATTGCAGGTGCCCTGTGGTGTTTCAAGAGCAAGCAACGAATTTGCAGAATAGAATAGTCACCGACCGAATTTGGGTATGACGATGTTACCACGAAAAACAAGACGAGGAATGCTCTGTTTTATGCAATATCGTTTATTTTAATAGTGAGGTATAAAAAGGGGTGTTAAAAAGCTTAGCTTTCGGGAGTCATACCATGTTGCCAACGCTTTTATACCCTATTACATCAGCTTTTTATAAATATCCAGCACATCGTCACGATCAGACGGAACAAAGTTGTTTGCCATAAGACGTCCCTGCGTTGTGAGAACGCTGTCGGTGAATGAAACTATATCCGCATCGGTCACGCCATATTCATGCAACGGTTTTTTCGGTAAAATACGGTTCAGAAGTTTTTCAAGTTCTGCATAAACATTTTGGATATTGCATCCGAGCAGGTCCGCAAGATATGCATTCAGCTTTGCGATCTCGCCGTCAGGTTTCTTTTCCATGTATTTATTCAAAACACCCGTAAAGAGCGCATAGTTGCTTTCCCCATGAGGAACATGGTAAGTGCCGCCGAGCGGATAGCTGAGCGCGTGAACGGCGGCGCATCCCGCTGTTCCGAAGGCGAATCCGGCCATGTTGGAAGCGACCAAGAAATCTTCCATCAACGCGGAAAGCTGTTCCATGCCGTCCCGTGCCAGCTTGCGATAGTCGCCGATAATTATTTCAATTGCCTTATAGCCCATCAGCTTGGTATATGCCGTTGCTTTGGGCGAAAGTGAGGATTCCACCGCGTGGACGAGTGCATCAATAGAGCTTGTCGCAAACACTTTGAGCGGCAGCTTTTTCAAAAGCTCTGGAACCGGTACGGCATAATCCGCATAGAGGGGCTCGCCTGTCAGCCCCATCTTGACGCCGAGACGAGTGCGGTTTATTATTATCGGAATACTTGTGCTTGCTGCGGGTGTTTATTACCTGATTAAAGAGAAGAATGATCCGGAATCGAAAAAGATCTACTCGGTCGTCAGTGTGATCGGCGGTGCGGTTGCCGTCGTCTGCGCGTTGTTGCCTTTTTGAACAAGGACTCATTTAAGAGAAAACTGCACGGAATTTCCGTGCAGTTTTTGTAGGCTTTTAAAATTTCAATGCGCCGTCGTGAGATCGGCGCGGCGTTGACTTTTAACTGTCTGCGCTTGTGTTCGGCTTGTTTTCCGCGGGCTGTGAGGGAAGAAAATTTTCAAATATTACGGCGTCAAAATATGCAGCCGATTCATCTTTTTCACTTTGCGACGTGACTGTCCAGGCAACGGACGCAACTTTGAATAGCCTTTTAAGGATCAGATACGGGAAAAATTTGCGGTGCCTGTAGTTGAAAGAAACAAAATCGGGATGTGCCAGGAAATTAAAGCACATAAATTCAAAAAGCCAGAAGTGCGGCAAGCGGTGACCGGGACGTGTGATAAAACGCTCGGCGAGCTGACCGCGCATCACCTCCGGTCGGTGCTTGTAAAACCATCTGAGCACCTTAGGGCTGAATGACTCTATATAGTATTTTCCGCTGTAATCGTCAAGTAATTCGGAAACTTTAAGGCAAATATCCGTAACGCAGAAAGTTCCCTTGATCTCGACAAGCAGCGGAACGCGCCCGTTTACAAGCGTTAACACCTGTTTGAGGGTCGGAATGGTATCGGTGCTTGATATGAGCCTTGAATTGCCGAGTTCACTTGCGGTAAGTTCGCTTGTTTTCCTGTCGATCCGACACATACGTTTCAGGCTTTGGTCATGGAACACTATCGGTATACCGTCCTTAGAGAGACGGACGTCAAGCTCTATGCCGAAATTTTCCTCACACGCCGCCCGAAATGCGGCAAGCGAATTTTCCGCACGGAATTTTCCGCCGAAATTCCCGTGCAGACCGCGGTGCGCAAAATCGCACGGGAAGCCGTACAGCCTTTTTGGGGTGTACGGCTTTGTCATAAACAGATAGAGAATGAAAATGCAGACTATGCCTGCGGCAATTTTTAAAAATATCATTATTCTTTGTGACGGTGAAGTTCCGTGCTTGCACAATATATTTTTAACCGATATAATAGGTCTGATACTTTTCCATTACAAAATCCGACGGATCAAGCGCTGTGGGAGTGAACATATGCGCTTGATCGATCGCATACACGGTCATGCCCGCGAGATTCGTTCGGATCTCCTGCGCTTCGCCGATATTCGCGATAAGCACACCTTTTTCGGAACTGTCGGGATTTGCGGCGGCGGTCATGTATACGCCCTCTCCGCCGTCTGTAAGACATTCCGCCTGACGGCCCATTTTGTAAAGTTTTCCGAAGGCTTTGAAGCTGTAATAAGTACAATATGGTTCAAAGGTCTCGGGATTGAACATACCGCCGTATACGCTTGTGCCGATACGTGCGTCGTAGTAGCACATCATCTCCATTTTGGTGTTTTGCATTGAGCACATAAGCGCCGCTGCTTCCGCACTTGCCTTTGAGGTGCCGCGCTCGGCGCGGTTAGGCGCGGTGTTCCATTCGTTAAGATGGATTTCCACGTTTCCGAACCCTGCCTCTTCAAGCCGCTTTTCGACAAATTTTTGTCTGACAAGCGTTTCTTCGACCGAGGCGTAGCTGTGATGCGAAAAGAAGTCAAACGGAAGTTTTTCCTCCGCGACCATTTTTATAAAGTTTTCAAAAAAATCCACAAAGAATTTGCAGCGCACGCCCCATTCGTCAAGTTCGCCCTCGACTACGTATTCACCGCCGCGCGGAATTGCAAAATTTACATAATAGAATCCGCTTGAAGCATATCCGCCGATCTTGATCGTATTTTTGAAACATTCGCGCAGGTGACGGGAGGTAACGCGGTAAAGATCGTAGTATTCTTCGACGCTTCCTGTCCACATCGGGTTATCGTCTCTTTTGAAATGATTGTCAGGCTCGTTCCAGATTTCCCAATACTTTATACCGAAGTGAAAGCCGTTCGCCCAACCCTCATTATAGTGACGGATGATGTGTTCACAGACACGCGCCCATTTTTGAAAGTCGGACGGCGGATCAATGCGGTATGCTTTTACATAGAAATAATTTTCTATCGTGACTCCGAGCCGATATACCGGCTCACAATGATATTTTTCCAGATCCTTTATCAAGAGATCTGTGAAAGCGAAATCGTATGAGGCGGGATCGTTTTCATCGGCGTCGAAATTCCGGAACACATTCGGTATATCCACATACACATAGCCGCCGTATAATCCGCCGACATCGTGAAGTCTTGAATATGGAACGTTTGCTTCCTCAAGATATCTGAATCTTGAGGTATCGATACCGAATATCGGCGGCTGGCCGACTCCGTGCATAGGTTTTATTCTGCCGAGATCTTTTGTAAAATCAACTGTTATGTTCATGTTTATCCTCTTCTGCCGGCGTTCAGCCGATATAGTAAGTTTGATATTTTTCCATTATTAGCTCCGTTGGGTCAAGCCCTGTGGGCGTAAATAGATGGTTTTCGTCGATCGCATATACAGTCATTCCCGTGAGGTTCGTACTGATTTTTTGTTTTTCGCCGATATTTGCGATAAGCACCCCTCTTTCGGAGCTGTCGGGGTTTGCGGCGGCGGTCGCGTATATGCCCTCTCCGCCGTCGATACGGCACTTTGCTTGACGCCCCATTTTATAAAGCTTCCCGAAAGCCTTGAAGCTGTAATAGGTGCAATAAGGTGTAAAGGTAAGCGGATTGAACAGTCCGCCGTAGATGCTTATTCCGATGCGCGCGTCATAGTAGCACATCATTTCCATTTTTGTGTCCTGCATTGCGCACATGAGCGCCGCGGCTTCCGCACTTGCTTTCGAGGTGCCGCGCGCTTCGCGGGTCGGCGCGGTATTCCACTCGTCAAGAATTATCTCGGTGTCTCCGAGTCCTGCCTCTTCAAGCCGCTTTTCGGCATATGCCTGCATTATTTGCGTTTCTTCTACCGAAGCGTAGCTGTGGTGAGAGAAAAAGTCGAACGGTAGCTGTTCGGCTGTGACCATTTTAATAAAGCCGTCAAAAAAATCAACATAATATTTTGCCCGCTTACAACGGTCGCTGAGCGGCTCGCCGTCCTGTGGTTTGATCGCTTCATATATAAATCCGCAAGAGGCGTATCCTCCGATCTTTATCGAAGTGCCGAAGCATTTGCGCAGATGACGCGAGGTCGTGCGGTAAAGCGCGTAGTAATCTTCGGGCGTACCCTGCCACATACCGTTTTCTTTCAATATGTAGTGGTTATCCGGCTCGTTCCAGATCTCCCAATATTTTATGTTGAAATAAAAACCGTCAGCCCACCCCTCGTTATAGTGGCGGATTATATGCTCGCAGATCTCTGCCCATTTCCGATAATCTTTCGGCGGATCTATACGGTATGATTTTACAAAAACATAGTTTTCAATAGATACACCGAGGCGGTAAACCGGTTCGCAGTGATGAGCGACAAGTCCTTTGATCAGGATATCGGTGAATGTAAAATCGTATGAGGCGGGGTCGTTTGCATCAGCGTCAAAGTTTCGGAATATATTCGGGATGTCGACGTAAAGATCCTGACTGAACATTCCCTCGACGTCGTGCAGTCTGGAATAGGGAATGTCCGCTTCGGTCAAAAAATCGAAGTAATGTGTTTCGAGATTGTAAAACGGCGGCTGACCTACACCGTGCATGGGCTTGACTCTGCCGAGCAGTTTGTTGAAGTCTACTGTAATATTCATGCTTTTACCTCGTTTGCCGGTGTTCAGCCGATATAGTAGGTCCGATATTTTTCCATTATAAGCTCCGACGGATCAAGCTCGGTGGGCGTAAAAAAGTGAGCTTCGTCGATCGCGTATACCGTCATGCCCGAGAGATTGGTTCTGACCGTTTGCTTTTCGCCGATATTCGCGATAAGCACGCCTTTTTCGGATTTTTCGGGATTTGCGGCGGCGGTCGCATAGATCCCGTCGGCACTGTCTTTTATACATTCGACCTGCCGACCCATTTTTAAAAGCTTGCCGAATGCCTTGAAGCTGTAGTAAGTGCAGAAAGGTTCAAAAGTCAGCGGATTAAAGAGCCCTCCGTATACGCTGACTCCGATGCGTGCGTCGTAGTAGCACATCATTTCCATTTTGGTGTCCTGCATTGCGCACATGAGCGCCGTGGCTTCCGCGCTTGCCTTTGAGGTGCCGCGTTCTTCACTTCGCGGCGCGGTATTCCATTCGTTGAGATGAATTTCCACGTCTCCGAGCCCCGCCTCTTCAAGCCGCTTTTCGGCATACGCCTGCATATTCAGATCTTCTTCTACGCTTCCGTAACTGTGATGAGAGAAAAAATCAAACGGGAGGTGCTCTTCGGATACGATCTTGATGAAACCGTCAAAAAAGTCAACAAAATAGCGCGCGAGCTTTATCCAATCCCCTCGCTCATCGGTAGTTCCGAAGGCTTCGTTGCCCTTTGGAAGCTCGAGGTTTATGTAATAGAAGCCGCAGGAGGCGTAACCGCCGATCTTTATCGAATTACCGAAGCACTTGCGCAGATGACGCGAGGTCGTGCGGTAGAGATCATAGTATTCTTCGGGCGTACCCAGCCACATATTATTGTTGCAGACATTATAGTGATTGTCCGGCTCATTCCAGATCTCCCAATACTTGATATCAAAGTGAAAGCCGTCAGCCCACCCCTCGTTATAGTGGCGGACTATATGCTCGCAGATCTCTGCCCACTTTTGAAAGTCCTTCGGCGGATAGATCCTGTAGGCTTTCACACGGCTGTGGTTTTCGATCGTAACGCCGAGGCGGTACACCGGTTCGCAATGATGTTCGATAAGTCCTTTGACGAGCACATCGGTAAACGCGAAATCATATGAGGCGGGATCGTTAACGTCGGTGTCGAAGTCGCGGAATATGTTCGGAATGTCCACATACACATATCCGCCGAACAGCCCGTTTACATCGTGAAGCCGCGAGTAGGGAATGTTCGCGTCGCTGAGAAAATCGAAGTAGCGTGTGTCCATATTGAAAAACGGGGGCTGTCCCACGCCGTTCATGGACTTGATCCGCCCGATATCCTTTGTAAAGTCAACTGTTAAGTTCATATTTTCCTCCGTGTCTCCGCCCAAAGGCGGCAAATATATCAGTGCTGTAATTTTTCGGCCGATCTATAAATAAACATTGCACAAGCAGGCGTTCAATCCCAAAGCGAAGCGGTGTCGTATTTTTCATTTTTGTCGTCGCAGGATTTTGAGTATTCATTTGGCGATGCAGTGCGTTTTTGGGAATCGGGCTTTATACGATCGTTGACGGCGACGGCAAATATGTATACGCGGCGCGCCTTTCCTTCGTCAAGCAGACAATGCATTGCCGCGCATAGCGTTGCGCCGGTCGTTACTACATCGTCGATCAGAATAATATCTTTATTTTCAAGCGAATCAAGAGCTTTCGGCGCGATCGAGAATCTGCCTTCGGCATTTTGAAACCGCTCGGACACTGTAAGCTTTTTCTGCTCTCTTGCGCGTTTTTTCTGCTTTATTGCCGACACGTATTCAGAATCAAGCAGTTCGGCGAGCAGTTTTCCGACCGATCTCATATTATCGACTCCGACATTGAGATAATTCTCTCGGTTTCTCGGAATTGAAACGACTGCAGTATGCGTGAGATCACGTATGCCGAGCGCTTTGATACGCGTAAAAAACGCGTCCGCGATAAAGCGGTCAAGCCTTTTGGCTCCGTCTTTTTTCAAGGCGAATATGACCTGCCTGCCGATCTCAAAACCGCGCTCAAGCGTATGCGAGCGATAACTTACGAGCGCGGACAGCACTCCGCCGCGTTCCGGCGGAAGACTGTTGTCTAGAATGACCGACGGCAAACCGCGGCTCCGTGCATCGAGCGAGTTTACGGCACAGAGCCATTTTTTTGCGCATATCGGACAAAACGGAAGTTCGTAGAAGTTTTTATACACCGCACCGCAGGCGGCGCAACGGCAGGGAAACAATAATTCTTTTATTTTTTTCGAAAGCATTTTGCGCCTGCCTTTCGTTCATTCTTGTTTTGCATACGAAGCGGGGATATCGATTCAAGTACATTATATTGCTTTTCCTTTTAAAATTCAACACATATATTGATATATCTTTGCATTATTTTGCGCTTGTTGATCCTGAAATAAGCGACCCTGCCGTAATATAGGGAGTATGTCTCGGTTTTGGCGCTATCCCGAAATCAAAAAAGGCAGAGACGCTTTTGCGGTTCGCTTCAGCGTTTTTTCTCTGCCTTTCTGCGCACTTACGGTGCGCAAAGCGATCGGGGATCTGACTTATCTCAACATATCAGACATATTGAGCAATACGGTTCCCGCAGTATCGAGGATCCTGCCGGCGGTTTTGGAAAGCGAATTGTCATGGGCATGGCATTTTTTATGCATTTTGGCTTTTCCGCTGCTCATGAGAGCAACGGCGGTGCCGGTTGCGGCGCCTGTTACGGCGGCAATGATAACTCCGGTGGTTTTGTTCATCATTTGAATTTTTCCTTTCCTTACTATTTCATTTGGGCAAGGTCATATCGGTCTTGTCGCTTTTATTATGCTTTGAAAAAAGTCGGAGTATTTAAGCAAATATTATCAATGTGAGTCGGTTTTTGACATTTGCGTCAAAAACGGGCATACAAAGCGAATTTTGCAATAAAAATTGTACAAAGCTGCAAAAAAGCAAAAAATATTCTTGACTTGTAACCCATGCGATAGTATAATGGAGATAATTCACAATATTGTATTGCGGTCCCCCCGCAAGCCTTTTAATGAATTCTGAGTCGGCTGAGCCGACAAGAGGCCGACGCGAAAGCTTTGCCTCTTTAAGACCTGATTTCGGGTATAATGCCTGTAATTTTCAAAAACGGAAGCCATACCCGTTCCGACGGCTTTGCCGATACGAAAATTACCGATTATTTTTAGAGTCGGCTACGCCGACGGAGGATATTATGGAAAGAGTGTATAATTTTTCAGCCGGACCGTCAACACTGCCTCTTCCGGTTCTTGAACGTGCGGCTGCAGAGCTTGTTTGTTACAAGGATGCCGGAATGTCGGTAATGGAGATGAGTCACCGATCGCCTGTGTTTGAAGCGATCATCGGTGAGGCTGAGTCGCTTTTGCGCTCTGTCCTTAATGTACCGGAAAACTATAAAATGCTGTTTTTGCAGGGTGGCGCATCGACTCAGTTCGCCGCCGTGCCGCTTAATCTTATGAACGGTTCTAACAAAGCGGATTATATCGTTTCGGGTCAGTTCTCAAAGAAGGCATACAAGGAAGCGCAGAAGTACGGAGACGCCGTTTGCGTGGCGTCAAGCGAAGACCGCAATAATACATATATTCCGCAGGTAAAACGCGAAGATTTCAGACCCGATGCGGATTATGTGCATATCTGCTTCAACAACACGATATACGGCACCAAGTTCAATTATATCCCCGATACCGGAGATATTCCGCTGGTAGCGGATATGTCAAGCTGCATACTCAGCGAACCGGTCGACGTGTCGAAATTCGGTCTGATCTACGCCGGCGCTCAGAAGAACGTGGCGCCTGCCGGACTTACGCTTGTGATCGTCAGAGAGGATCTTATCGGTCATGCGCGTCCCGATACCCCGGCTATGCTTGATTACAAGAACATGGCGGACAACGATTCCATGTACAATACGCCGCCCTGCTATCCGATCTACATAGCAAAGCTGGTGTTTGAGTGGATACGTGACCTCGGCGGACTTGAAGCAATGAAGGAGCGTAACATAAAGAAAGCGGCAGTGCTCTATGACTATATTGATTCCCAAAATTATTACACTGCTCCCGCAGAAAAGGAATACCGTTCGCTCATGAACGTGACCTTTGTGACCGGAGACGGTGAACTTGACAAAAAGTTTGCAAAGGAAGCCGACGCTGCCGGATTCAAGAATATAAAGGGACACCGTTCGGTCGGCGGTATGAGAGCGTCGATCTACAATGCGATGCCGATCGAAGGCGTTGAAAAATTAGTCGAATTTATGAAGATTTTTGCTGCGAACAATCCTAAGGCATAACGCTTATAAAATACATATCTGCGATTACTCTGAGCCGCCTACGGCGGTATGGATACAGTTATGAAGAAAATCAAATTGCTCAATAAGATAGCCAAGGTCGGCACCGATCGCTTCGGAGCCGACTATGAGGTAGGCGAAGAAGTGGCAAATCCCGACGCGATAATGGTTCGCTCGGCGGTCATGCACGACATGGAGTTCGGTCCGGAATTGCTTGCGATCGCGAGAGCCGGAGCCGGGGTCAACAATATCCCGATCGAACGTTGCTCGGAGTCCGGGATCGTCGTATTCAACACGCCCGGCGCGAATGCCAACGGCGTTAAGGAATTGGCGATCGCTTCACTGTTGCTGGCTTCCCGAGACATTATCGGAGGCGTAGAATGGGTCAAGACTCTCAAAGGCACGGAAGCGCCCGAAAAGGCGGTAGAAAAAGGAAAGAGCCGATTTGCCGGCTGTGAGATCGAGGGCAAGACGCTCGGAATCATCGGTCTCGGAGCTATCGGCGGCCATGTGGCGAACGCGGCTAAAGCGCTCGGCATGAAGGTCATCGGTTGTGACCCGTATATAACGGTTGAAGCGGCGTGGGGACTTTCACGTTCGATCGAAAAAGCGGCTACATATGATGAAATATACGAAAAATGCGATTATATCAGCCTGCACGTGCCTGCTACCCCCGAAACAAAAGGTATGCTTAATTCCGCAAACTTTGCCAAGATGAAGGATGGAGTGCGCATAATCAACCTTTCAAGGGGCGATCTGCTTGTGCCGTCCGATCTTAAGGAGGCTATCGCTTCGGGCAAGGTTGCCGCTTACGTTACCGACTTCCCGTGCGAGGAAATAATCGGAGAAGACAAGATCATCGCTATACCGCATCTCGGCGCGTCCACTGAAGAGAGCGAGGATAACTGCGCGGTTTACGCCGCAAACGAGCTGATCGACTACATCGAAAACGGTAATATCAAAAACAGCGTGAACTTCCCGAACGCGTCGATGCCGCACAACGGAGACGCGCGTATCTGCGTGCTCCACCGCAATATTCCGTCGGTGCTCAGTCAGATATCGACCGCCATTTCAAACGAGTCGATAAATATAGAAAACCTTATAAACCACTCAAAGAAAGAGCTTGCATATACCATGGTCGAGATCGGCGGAGATGTGCCGCAGTCGGTCGTTGACAGTATAAGTAAGATCGACGGCATAATTAAGGTGCGACTGATCAAATATTAAAAAGGATTGCAGCGAAGCGCAACGCGTTTCGCTGCTTTTGCAAATGTTATGATAGGTTACAGAGCTGAGATACCGTACAGCCATGGAACAAACCTGCTTGAGCTTTATTATTCCCATGCCGATTTCGGATACAGAGGTCTCAGAGAGCACAGGCATACCGCTTTTGAAATATCGTGTATAAAAGAGGGCAGCGGAGTTTATGTTGCGGGCGGCAAAAAGTATGATATTGCCTGCGGCGATCTTTTCTTTTACAGCACCAATGAGCCTCATTGCATAACCGAGATAAAGAGTCCCGAGGGTATGACCCTTATGAACATAAAGTTTGAACCTCGCTTTATCTGGTCGGGCGGCAGCGATATGTTTGATTCAAAATTTCTGCGAATTTTTCTTGAGCGCAATGAACACTTTGAAAACCGTCTCGACCGCGCCAACCCTGCCTGTGCACAGATCAGAGAGCTTATGCTCAAAATCGAGGAGGAGTTTAAAAACGCCCGCCCCGAGTATGAGCTGATGGTCAAGATCTATCTGCTGACAACTCTTGCGATCGCGAACCGCAGCTTTGGATATGTGCGCGATTCCGCGCGTCCGGTCAAGCTTATGGGGCGTCAGCTTTCTCAGATAGAAATGTCGATGGACTATATCAATGAGCACTATTGCGGCGACGTTTCACTTGAGGAGATAGCAAGCAGCATAAATATGTCAAAAAACTATTTTTCGGCGCTCTTCAAAAAGCTCAACGGAATGTCACCGTGGGACTATATTACGCTCAAGCGTATAGATCGGGCTTGCGACAGGCTTAAAAACACTTCCGACGTGATTATCGACATTGCCTGCGACTGCGGCTTCAACAGCACCGCAAATTTTAACCGCGCATTTAAAAAAGTTACCGGCATATCGCCGAGCGAATACAGGACATACGCGGAAAATAACGCTTCCGATAAGCCGCGGTATTCGTAAATTTTTATTGTCGATGCTTGATTTGAAGCTGCAAGTGGTGTAAAATAGCTTACAGCATAAATTAAATTGAAAGGACTCGGAACATATCGGCTATGAAATACACCGAAACATTCAAGGTTGACACGCATCATTGCGATGTCAATGAAAATCTGAAGGCGGCGGATCTCTTGCGTTTTATGCAGGAATGTGCGACCGGGCAGCTTGAACACAGCAATATGGCTCAAAAAAATCTTAATGCCGCGGGAAAGACATATGTGCTTTGCCGTCTTTATATGAGCATGTATAAGCCCGCAAAGCTTTTTGACAAAATAGAGGTGTCGACCTGGCCGTGCGAAAGCCGAGGACTCAGCTTCAAAAGATGCTATCAGGCAAAGCTTAACGGCAGTGTTATTGCGGACGCAGTCAGCGTGTGGGGAATTATTGATATAGAGCGGCGTAAATTCTGCAAGGTATCCGAATTCGATTTTGATATAGACTGTGACGCGGAGCTTGAAATTGACGCGCCCTCGCGTATCCACATTCCGCCCGAGGCAAAGCTCAAGCTGGTCGGAGAGCGGCCGATCTGCTACAGCGATCTTGATCTGAACGGTCATGTCAACAATACAAACTACCCGGCGATCTATTGTGATTTTCTGCCGGATTTTGAGAAAAAGCGCATTATAAAGCTGAGCATCAATTATACCTCCGAGGTCAGAGGCGGAGATACGCTCAGGATCTATATTGCGGAGTACGACGGTCAGTATTATATCCGAACACTCAAGGATGACGGTACGGTAAATTCGGAAGCTATCATCATGACTGAGGAAATATAACGTGCTTTTGCCTTGCGCAGACAGAGATGCGGCTTTGCGTTTTAGGTCGGCTTCGCCGGCATGAAGATTAAAATTATCCGAAAGGTATTGAAAATATGAAAAAATTGATGCTTGGCAACGAGGCGGTTGCCAGGGGACTGTATGAAGCCGGCGTCGTGTTGGTTTCAAGCTATCCGGGAACTCCGAGTACCGAGATAACCGAGGCGGCGGCAAAATATGACGAAGTTTATGCGGAATGGGCACCGAACGAAAAGGTCGCGCTTGAGGTCGCGCTCGGCGCGGCACTCGGCGGAGGCAGATCGTTTTGCGGAATGAAGCACGTGGGGCTTAACGTTGCCGCGGACCCGCTGTTTATTACTTCATACGTCGGGATCAACGCCGGCATGGTGATCGGTGTTGCCGACGACCCGGGCATGCATTCTTCACAGAACGAACAGGACAGCCGCCATTATGCGGAAGCGGCGAAGTTGCCTATGCTTGAACCGTCGGATTCAGAGGAATGTCTTGAGTTTACAAAGCTCGCGTACGATTATTCCGAACGCTTCGATACTCCTTTTATACTCAGACTTAATACGAGAGTTTCACACTCTCAGTCGCCGGTTGAACAAAGCGAGCGGGTCGAGCATGAGCTCAAGCCTTATGAAAAGGATGCCGCAAAGCACGTGATGATGCCTGCAAATGCCAGACCGCGACATATTGAAGTCGAAAAACGGCTTGCCGCGCTTGAAAAATTTGCGGAGGAATGTGAATTTAACCGCGAGATAGATAACGCGACCGAACTTGGAATAATTACTTCGGGTCCGTCGTTCAATTATGCCCGTGAGGTATTCGGAGCTTCCGCTTCATATCTGAAGCTCGGCTTGGTGTTCCCGTTTGCCGACGGGCTTTTGCGCCGATTCTGCGCAAAGCATAAGCGCGTAATAGTTATTGAGGAGCTTGACCCGTTTATCGAAACGCATTGCCGCGCTCTGGGGCTTTCGGTCGAGGGCAAGGAGCTGCTCGGAAATATCGGTGAGTTTTCACAAGAACTGCTTGCCGAAAAATTACTCGGCAAAAAGCCGGAGTTCAGAGTGCTTGACGAAAATATCCCCGTGCGTCCCCCCGTGCTTTGCCCCGGATGCCCGCATCGCGGTCTGTTCTTTGTCTTAAGGAAGCTCGGGGTCACCGTCAGCGGTGATATCGGTTGTTACACGCTCGGCGCTGCCGCGCCGCTTTCGGCTATGGATACCTGCCTTTGCATGGGCGCGTCGGTCTCGGCGCTTCACGGTTTCAACAAGGTTCGCGGGGAGTCGAACAAAAGTGTAGCTGTGATCGGCGATTCCACATTTATGCATTCGGGCATGACCGGACTTGCGAATATTACATACAATAAAGGCAACTCTACGGTCATAATTCTTGACAACAGCATAACCGGCATGACCGGTCACCAACAGAATCCCTGTACGGGATATACGCTCAAGGGCGAGGCGGTTCACGGTATAATGCTTGAAAATATCGCGCGCGCGGTGGGCGTTGAGCCTGAGCATATCAGAATAACCGACCCGAATGATCTTGAAAGTACCGAACGTGTGATAAAGGAAGAGCTTGACGCGGACCTGCCGTCGGTGATAATCTGTCGCAGACCCTGCGCATTGCTTAAATATGTGAAGCACAACCCGCCGCTTAAAGTCGATGCTGCAAAATGCGTCGGTTGCCGTGCATGTATGAAGGTGGGGTGCCCCTGTATTTCGATCGACGGTGTAAAAGCTAAGATCGACGCAACACTCTGCGTCGGATGCGGACTTTGCCCTCAGCTTTGCCGCAGAGGTGCGATCGTAAAGTCGTGATCACGCTGAAAATTGAGCCGGCTACGCCGGTATGAGGATAAAAATGCTCGGAAAGAATATAATGATCGTCGGTGTCGGCGGGCAGGGGTCATTGCTTGCCAGCCGCATACTCGGCAACGCCGTAATGCTTGAAGGATATGATGTTAAGGTATCCGAAGTCCACGGAATGAGTCAGCGCGGCGGTTCGGTAGTTACATATGTAAAATTCGGTGACAATGTTGCTTCTCCGATGATCTGCCGCGGGGAAGCGGATATAATAATGTCGTTTGAACTGCTTGAAGCGGCAAGATGGTTGCCATACCTCAAACCCGACGGCATAATTATTACGAATACACAGAAGATCAATCCGATGCCGGTGGTCACGGGCGCGGCAAAGTATCCCGAGGAGCTTGAAAAAAAGCTTGCGGACACAGGCGCGAGAGTGATCGCGGCGGACGCGCTTGCCATAGCAAGGGAAGCGGGAAGCGAAAAAGCGGTAAACGTGGCGTTGATCGGACTGATGTCGCACGCGCTCGGACTTGACGCGGAAATATTGCGCCGTGCGATCGAAATAAGTGTGCCGCTAAAGTTCCTTGAGCTTAATCTTAAAGCTTTTGAGCTTGGAGCTGCGGCAATTGCATAAAAATCACCCGTGCGTACTACAAGTATGCACGGGTGATTTGCTGTAAAGAAATTATTTGTAGAGTCCGAGGTCGGTGAGATAAATGTAACCTCGATTGTCTTGAGAATAATAATATATTTCAAGTTGGTTTACGCCTTCAACGTCAATATCAAGTGTGAACGGCAGAGTCTTGGTTACTCCGGTTGCTTTGTACAGCAGCTTTCCGTCACCGTAAAATTCAACGTCGGCTTGAGAAGGAGCTTCTTTGCCGGGCAGAGCGATTATTCCGGTGAGCTTGCGGTACTGACTGTTTAAGGCATAGGCTTGATAAATGTCGGAATTATTATAGTTTTCAAGTATGCGATATCCATTGTTGCGATTAACATATACTGCCAATCCGTTGGTGTAGGTTTTACCGTTCGCGTCGGTTACGGTGCGGTCATTGACGTGTCCGAATACTTCGATATTATTGCCGGAATCACCTTCCCGATAATCTGTCCATTGCATATCGCTCAGATATGCGTCCGGCTGATTCTGATCTTTTTTGCCGAGGTAAACGCTCTGTGTTTTGCCGTCCCACATCACTTCTTTTCCGAGGGCTTCGCCGACTGCGCGAACCGGAAGATATGTAGTGCCGTTGTATATGAACGGTTCGACCGGATTGCCTTTTGCGTCCTTTGGTACGATCTCGGCACCGTCAATATAAAGCTTGATATTATTGTAAACTACATTGATATTGCGCGAGAGG
>DHJP01000201.1 GCA_002404395.1 Clostridiales bacterium UBA4717 | reverse complement strand
TACTCCTGCATATCATACGAAGCGGCGGCGATGACCTTTTCGGCTTCATAAGCGAGGGCGGTGTCGGCAAGGGCGCGCTCGTCAGACTCGCCGGCGAGGGTAAGCATACGGGTATAGAAGTCAACGTATGCGGCTTTCTGGGCGTCGGTGCCGCTCAAATAGAAAGTCTTATCGAGGATGGGGGAGAACGCCGAAAAAGCGATCATCTTTTTATCGGAGTCGGAGAAGTCGGAGGTGATACCGAAGCCGAGCAGGGTCGAGGTGCAAAGCTCGTTCTGCATGAGGATATCGGCGTCGATCAGCTCGGCGACCGACTCGGCGGAGTCGATTGCGTCGAGGTATTTTGAGATAGGTGCGACGCCGTCATTGGTCTTATAGGTGTCGAGGACGGCGTTATAGAGGGCTTTGATCTTCGCCTGAGCGGTTCCGGGGGTCTGCTCGGAGCCGGCGATATCGGTGATAAGCGAAGCGACGCGATCGTTCACGTCGAGCGCAAGTCCGTAGAGCGCGCCGTTCACCGAAAGTCCGGCGGGGACATCCGAGGAATCGAGCCAGCTTTTATTAACTGCGGCATAGAAATCGTCCTTGAGGTTGGTGCCTTTATAGGCGTAGACGCGCGCGAGCATTTTTTCAAGCTCGGCGTCGGTGATGGTTTTCCCGGCGTCGCCGTTCACGATGCCTGTAGAAAGCAGGGTCGGAGCTTGGAGCTTTGCCCACTCGGGGAGGTTTGTGACGTTGTCAACGGGGATAGCCATGCGGAGGTTTTCGCCGGTCGGGGCGTCGAAGCCGCCGAAGGCGCGTTCAAGCATGACAAAGAGCTGGGCGCGGGTAAGCTTTGCGTCAAGCTCAAGGCTGCCGTCGGAGTGACCTTTTATCAGGTCGGAAGCGGTGACGCCGGGGTTATAGTCGTCGGCGGCGGAGGCGATGATCTCTGCGGCTTCACCTCGGGTAAGCTCAAGCGCCTGCGCGGGGAGCGCGAGGCAAAGCAAGAGGGCGAGAGCGAGCGCGCAGACTCGCAATGATCTTGAAATTTGATTCATTTTCATGTACCTTTCTTTTCCGTAAATATTACAAATGACATACATTGTTGCAGCAGACATATGCCGTGGACTCTGTGCCGCGGTCTCTGTGCCGCGGTCTCTGTACCGTGGGTACAGGTCGGCTGACAGGGAGTAATTTTATCAATGAAAAGGTAAGATTTCAAGTCCAAATTTCGGATGATATATTAACATTTTTTTAATTTGCCGTACCCGTGCGGGTGCAGGGACAGATCCTGCCTGTCGTATCCGCGCATTATGAGGCGGTATGCATTGTGCGGCTCGCGCCCGAACGGCTTCATATATTTTCCGATCAGGCGCACCATTCCGTATATGCGGCTTGTCGGCAGAGCCGCACGCAGCTCGTCAAGCTCCTCCTCGCTCAGAGCGACCTCGCCTGACTCTATATACGCTTTTACGTCCTCGGGCGTATTATCATGATGAAAATACTTTTCGTTTTTCGGCGACACGCTCGTTTTTTCGGTGATCTCGCGGTCATTGCCGTGATCACGACCCGTTTTTTCGCTCGTATTTAAGGTTTTGTCAGTGACTTTATTACAGAGAGAAGATTTAAAATTTGATCCTTCTTTTTCTTTCTCTCTATCTTTATCTGTATCTTTATCTTTATCTTTCTCTTCTCTGCCGAGCTTATGCTTTTTTGCCTCGCGCATTTTCGAGAGCGCGGCTTCGTTCTGAAGCTTCCCCCAATCGGGGATATAGTAAACGCCGTTCTCGCTTTTGCCGATCAGTCCGACTTCGATCAGGTGCCCGAGTGCCGAGGCGAAGCTGCGCGCGGTCAGCTTAAGCAGTTTTTTCAAGGCGGCATCTGTATAAACGACGCCGTTATCATCGACGAATCTGCCGCCCGTATTGAGCTTGCCGGCAAGGCAGAGCAGGTTCATATAGACGCTGATATCGCGGTATCCGCTGTTGGTTGAAAAGAGTCTCAGGGCGCGTGCGTCCTCAAAAAAATTCACGTCGAATTTTATCCAACTTACCATATATTTTTCCTCCGTTTTTCAAAAAGTTTCGCAAAAGTTTCATGAAACTTTGATGAAACTTTTTGAAACTTACGCAAAAGTTACGCGAAGTGAATATAAGTTTCACTTCGCGTAGACATTATAGCACGGATATTTTTCGCTGTCAAGACCACAAAACGTACCATGAGGTTTTATTAAGTTTAAAATTTAGGTGGGTACGTACAATCGTAGAAATTTATTGGTACCGTGAGGTTTTATTAAGTTTAGAGTTCAGGTGGGTACGTACAAGTCCCAGAAATTTAATGGTACCGTGAGGTTTTATTAAGTTTAGAGTTCAGGTGGGTACGTACAAATCGTAGAAATTTATTGGTACCGCAAAGTTTTATCAAATTTAAAGTTCAGGTGGGTACGTACAGTCGTAGGAATTCAATGGTACCGTGAGGATCTATTAAATTCGGGCAAAAAACAAACCGACGCAAAGCGTTTATATCCGTTGCGTCGGTCTTATATTTTTCGCTTTTTTATTGCACAAGCGTTCACTTATCGGTGCCGATATGCTCCCAATCTATCTCTTTTTCGTCAACAAATCCGCTGTTTTCGGCGTGTTTGAGCATTTCCGCTTCTTCGGGTGTGACCTTTGTAAAATCCGGATCCCATGCGAGGATCAGTTTTTTTATAAATTCATACGCGAATCGCTTATCCGATTCCGGCAAAGCGTCCATTAAACGTGCTGCTTCCAATGCAATATTTGACATAGCAACCTCCTGTGGTATTCAAAATCAAATTTTATTTGTATATATCCCCGCGATTTCCAATATCGATCACAAATAAGATTTCTATTGCAGCTTCATTTTCAATTCGATATATAATTCTCCATGATCCGACTCTGAGGCGTTTCGTTCCGTCAGCATATCCCTGCAACGGTCTGATATCTCCGAGAGGCGGGTGACAAGTCAAACCATAATTATATTGCACAAATACTATATACAATTTATTTCTCTGTGTCAACAGCAAAAAAGTAAATTTTGCGGCGTACCGTGAGTCAAAATAATATTCTCGTCAGGTCGAATTGACGAGATGACGCGAACACGTGGCCGCCGGCAAAAGCAAGTCTTTGCCGTCATAGAAAATTATTTCATTTTCCTCTTTACTTTTCCCGCGCCGTGTGATAAAATAATAACGAATTTGACGTCGGTATCCGTCGATTTACGAATATCGCCGACAGAAAGGAATTAAAACAAATGGAAAACAAGTTTATTGTTGAAACCTCCGCCCGTCACATTCATGTCACGGAGGAGACCTTCAAGACGCTTTTCGGCGAGGGTGCTTCGCTCACCGTCAAGAAGGAACTGAGCCAGCCCGGTCAGTTCGCTTGCGCCGAAAAAGTCACGCTTGAGGGCCCCAAGGGCACTATGGCGGTTTCGATCCTCGGCCCGTTCCGCTCGGCGGATCAGGTGGAGCTTTCGCTCACCGACGCACGCGCGCTCGGCATCTCGGTCCCCGTTCGCGAGAGCGGCGACATTGCCGGCACTCCCGGTCTCAAGCTCGTCGGTCCCTGCGGCAGCGTTGAGATGAAAGAGGGAGCGATCGCTGCAAAGCGTCACATACATATGACTCCCGAGGA
>DHJP01000069.1 GCA_002404395.1 Clostridiales bacterium UBA4717 | reverse complement strand
AAGCCGATGGAATTTACCTCAAGCTCGGGGCATCGTATCCTGTGCGGCAAAAACAATGCGCAGAATGATTACGTGACCACAAAGCTTGCCGAAAAGCTCGATTGGTGGTTCCACGTAAAAAATGCGCCGGGTTCGCACGTGGTTCTGGTAACGGGAGGCGTTGAGCCGGACGCCCGCGACTTCACCGATGCGGCAACGATCGCCGCCTACTATTCGAAGCTTTCGGACGGCGAGAGCGTCGCCGTGGACTACACGCTTGCCAAAAATGTTAAGAAGCCGAGCGGCTCAAAGCCCGGATTTGTAATCTACACCACAAACTACACCGCGTATGTAACGCCCGATCGGAGCACAGTGGAAAAGCTGCGCAAAAAATAAGAGTCGGCTACGCCGTCTTAGGAGTGTTATAATGAGCTTCAGACTTAAGCCTTTGGACAAAGCTTACTTTGTCATTACGATCGACGATGCCAACAAACATCTGTCCGAAGTATACGACATTTGCCACAAATACAAACTGCCTCTCTGCCCGGCGATAATTCCGTGGAATCTTGACTGCGTGTTCGATAACTCAAACGGCAGATCGGTGCGTGATATCTGCCGTCTGATCGTTAAAGACGGCGGCGAGATACTGTCGCACAGCGGCAAATATCTGCAAAAGGACAGCAATGAAGCCGATTTTGACGAGGTCTACCGTAAGACCCGCGAAGCCTTGACAAATGAAGGCTTCAGGATACGCGGCATCGTGACCGCCGGCGGAAAGGATTACCTCGAAGACGACCCGCGGCTTGAAACGTGGAGCAAAAAGTATTACGAATATTCAGATCGCAACGGCTTAAAGACCGATCATCAGTATTGGAATCCGCGCTTTTTCTATCATGATCTGGCTTCCATGGATAACGTTTTCAAAACGATCGACAAATACACGGAAGAAAAAAGGTTCACCATATTTGCCATGCACGGAAGCGACGATAAAAACGATCTTGAACACAGGACGCATTTCGAAGCGCTTGCCGCGCATCTCGCAAGCTATCCGCCCGAAAAAGCCGCTGTCACCACATGGGAGTACGTTTTTGACACTTTCGGAAGCTTTGAATGATCTCCGCCGTTACCCAAACAGCTGTCAAAATTTTTCAGCGGCGTTTTTAAGGAAAACGCTTTTCTGAATCAAAAAACTCTCGGATCAGGCTCAAAAGCCGACTTTCCGAGAGTTTTTGCATATTATGTAACTTCAGTTTACACTGTCGTCGCCGTATCGGCGGCGAAGCATATTTTTGAGCACCTTGCAAGCATAGTCGGCAGACTCAACTTCAAGTCCGACGCCGCCGATACTGCCGAGCGCGAGCTCCATATTGTAAACTCCGTGATATCCGACCTCATCGAGCGCGTCAAACACATCGTTCCAATCAATAGTGCCCGTAAGCGGGATCTTGTGCTGATCTGTCAGCTTGTCGTTATCGTTCAGGTGCAAAAGTTCAATATTGCCGCCGAGCAATCTGATAACGTCGGCAGGCAAAGGATTGTCAAAGCGCGAGGCCTTGTTGGAGTGTCCGGTATCAACGCATACGGTAAGCCATTCTTTATAATCCTCTGCCGCGCAGATGCGATTATACGATTTTATAAATTCATCAATATTACCGAAAAAGTCGCAGCTGTTGAATCTTACCGCGTCGCCGAAGGTCTCGGTGGCGATCTTGACTCCGTATTTTTTGGCATACGGCAGAATAGTCGTGAACTGTCTGAAATTCAAGTCGCGCATAAGCTTCGGGTCGGCATCGGGGCCCATAAATATCGAAGTCACCGCATGAACCACGCAGAATTTTGCACCGAGAGCCGAGCAGGCAAGCAGATCTCGCCTGATGTTCTCAACAAGTATTTCGTCTTCCTCGGGTTTGTTCTTGAAGCCGGGGCAACGGCTGTGGGTCTGGCAGACGAATATTCCGAGCGCTTCGGCATGGCGGCGCAGGCCATCATAATAGGCAAATATTTCCTCATCGCTTTTTTGATACAGCGAACCTTCTTTGGTAACGTCCGGCTCCTCGGTATCGAAGTCCACCGCGTCATAGCCAAGCTCCTTGGCTATTTCAAGCGCGCGGCGATCGCCGAACTTCTTCTGAAGCGGAGCGATAGATAAGCTTACAAGTCTTTTCATAATGATCTCCATGCCGCCGTAGGCGGCTTCAAAATTAACGTAAATTTTTTACAGCAGATAATATCCGATATTTTACAGCCGTTTTTTGATCTCTTCGTTTACACGGGCACGCAGCTTCAGGATAAACTCATCGCTTCTCGGATATTTATCAAATTCAACAGTCATTCCGGCGGTGTCCTCAATAAGCTTAACGACCGCATCGTGTCCGATGTATGACTCAAGCAGTCTGAAAGCCGAAAGATCCTGGAGCGCCTCATGAAATACCACAAGTCTCAGCGACTCATACACTCCGTCGGGCGCGGGGTAAACCGAGAAAGAATCTCCGGATGGGAATGCGGCGTCGGCGCTCGTCTCGGTAAACGGGTCAAGCGGACGCTTTGAATACTGCGAGTAGTAGAAATTGTATCCCCATTGCAAAAAGCCTTCTATGTCATACTTGAAAAATTGCGCGGCGATCACACGGTTGCGTCTTGACGGCATAGCCATAAAGCGGTTTGATACACCGAGCTTTTGCGCACAGCAATAGTACACCCACAAGCCGCGGACTTCGTGTTCGATAAAAGGTCTTACATGATCGGTCGCCACTATCGGTTTGGTCACCGCTCCCGATTCATAAAAACGATAATCGCAAAGCGCGTCGGCGATAACGAAACCGTCAAGGTATTTTTCGATCAGTGCGCGGCAATATTTGTATGATCCGATGTTCTCAGCAGTCGGCTCGTCCGAAACATGGAATATCGTGCGCCCGGCAATTCCCTTATTTTTGAGATATGCGGTCAACTCAGGCAAAAACGCGCCGATGAACTTCGCATATTCTTCGGAGTCGGAAGCCACGTCCCAACCGAATATCCGCTTAATACCGTCTTCGGTCTGCGCTACGATCTTCGGCGTGAAATGCGCGCCCCACTGCGTGAACAGATGCGCCATTTCGAAATATTCGACTCCGCATTCAAGACAGATATCGATAAATCTGTCAAGCTTCTCAAATCCGAACGACCAGCTACCGCCTATGTATTTCATATCCACAAGCTGAACGGTCGGACGTTCTCCGCCGACTTCGGTGTCAAGCGGAGGCGTGACGATCGGCGTAAGGATCATATTTATGCCGTTCTTCACCGCAGTTTTTACAAAATCGCGTATACGGCGGAAATGCTCGTCCGAAAACGCTTCAAGTCCGTAATAGGTCATTATGCAGTCGGTGTGGAACCATTGAGTCACCCGAAGCTGTTGCTTGGGAAGCCTTGCGTTCATATATTCGACAGAGAATACTTTTTCGACTCTGCCCTCTCCGCTTTCAAAGATAACTTTAAGCTCGCGCTTCCCTGCGGCAGTCTCCTCGCCCGACTCGATCGTAAACCACAGCGTGCGATTTTGCTCATACACCGCGTCAAGACTCGCTCCCGGCTCAAAAGGCACCAACACGTCAGGGATCAGCGTCGGTCGGTCGGTGATAATATCGTCATCATGCTCGTCCCGATAGACCGGCATATCGGCAGGCACGCTTTTAACAAGTCTGATCGTCGTGCAAGCGGCAAGCTCGCCCGACAGCGAAACCTTTACCGTATTCCGATACCACGGCTTGCCGCTGTTTATATTGATCTGAAATGAAACGCGTTCACCGAGAAGCGCCGCAGTACGGTCATAGTCGCGCTCTCTGACAACACGCTCACAGGGCAAGACCTTTTCAAGCGATGAAAGCATTGTATATTCCGTCATTTCTTTAACCTCCACGTCGGCAAAACCGACTCAAAGAATAACCGATGATCCAAAAAGCGAAAGTCCCGTCCGCTCGGCAATCGCGGCAATACGCGCAAAGTCAATTTGCGGCCGAAAGCTTTTTCACAAAGCAAAGTATATCATTTGCGTTTATTCAAATTCACCGTACTCGCTCCGATTCAGTATAACACATACTTACTCGGATTTCAATAGTTTTATGTAAGCAAAATCTTATTGCCGCGCTATTGATTTTACCGCTTGTTTAGTGTATAATATCTTCATGCCGCGTCACGGTAGCCAAAAGGAAAATCAGGGCGCGAATTTGAGTTTTCACTTGAAAGGGACTGCACTTTCGCGTTGTATCAAAATAACATATTAAGGAGAAAGTCAATGCAACTCACCGATATCGGCACGGTCAAAGAAATAATGGAACGCTTCGGATTAAACTTCAAAAAGAAGTTCGGGCAGAATTTTCTGATAAGCCGTTCTGTTCCTGCCGACATAGCCGAGTCATGCACACCCGACCGTAACTGCGGAATACTTGAGATCGGACCGGGGATCGGAACGCTCACCCGCGAGCTTGCCGCTCGATACAGAAAGGTGGTCGCGGTGGAGATCGACCGTGATCTGATACCCGCGCTTGAATACACGCTTGCCGACTTTGATAATGTAAAGATAATTGAAGGCGACATAATGAAAACCGACGTCGCCGCGCTCTGCAAGCGCGAATTCACCGACGCGGGACTGCGCTTTTCGGTCTGCGCAAACCT
>DHJP01000047.1 GCA_002404395.1 Clostridiales bacterium UBA4717 | reverse complement strand
CTCTTCGGCGCACCTGCAAACACTACATACGGCGAAAATACCGGCGTGCTTGCACTTTCCAAAGTGTATGACCCGAGAGTTATCAGACTTGCGGCGGTCTTCGCGGCAGTCCTCTCGTTCTCGCCTAAATTTGCGGCGCTCGTAAACCTCATTCCTACTGCGGTGATCGGCGGTATCTCGTTTATTCTCTATGGTATGATCTCTGCAATCGGTGTACGCAACGTAGTTGAAAACAAGGTTGACTTCACCAAGAGTCGCAACCTTATTATCGCGGCGATCATTCTGGTGTCCGCACTCGGTATCAGCGCAGTGACCTTTGCGATCGGCGCGGTTACGATCTCGCTTTCCGGTCTTGCGGTCGCATCAATTGCCGGAATCGTGCTCAACGCGATCCTCCCCGGCAAGGACTACGAATTCGGAAAAGATGAAACCGGTGACACTGCCACAAATTTTGCGGTCGGTGCGAACACTGAAAACTTTGCCGAGTAAATAACACTTCCGTATAAAAGTATTGAAGATAAAAAGCGTCACACGTCAAAAAAGCGTGTGGCGCTTTTGACTTCATAAGCTGCGGTACGCGTGTATTTTCGGCGTAAGCCGAGGGTGTAAAACTGACAAATTTCCTGCCGGTTGCATATATATGTATTGAAGGATAGTGCTAAAAAGGCGGTCCTTCACATGATTTTGCCGCCGATTTTTATCGGCGACCCCAAAATGCGTCGGCTGCGCCGACAAAGGATATGAAAATGGCAGTATTTACAAATCAGGCAAAGCTTGTATACGGCGATCGTACCACTTTTTCCAACATCGTTACGGGTGAGCGCGTCAATGCGCTGACAATTACCAAGACCGCAGTTCAGGATTCATACGGGCGCGGAAATCGACTGACCTATATCGTAAGCATCAAAAACACCGGTAACTCGGCATATAACGGATTGACGCTGACCGATGACCTCGGCAGATATACGCTCGGCGAGTTGGCGCTTATCCCGCTCTCGTATGATGTCGGTTCGCTTCTTTATTACGTCAACGGAACGCTTGAAGAAGCGTTGGATGTAACTGCCGAGCCTGCGCTTACCGCAAGCGGTATAGATGTGCCGGCGGGCGGAAATGTGCTCATCGTTTATACGGTGACGGCAAACGAATATGCGCCGCTTGATATTGAGGGCGAGATCACCAATACCGTTACACTTAGCGGCAATGGCATAGAAACGGTTTCCGACAATGAGACTGTGACCGCAATTACCTCTCCCGAGCTTGAGATCACCAAATCACTTGAGCCGGTCTCGGTCGTCGGCAACGGTCCGCTGACCTATACCTTTGTGATCTCAAATACCGGAAGCGCGCCTGTGACCGCCGAAACCGCCGCAGTTATAAGCGATGTGTTCGATCCGATCCTGAATATTACCGAGGTAACGCTTGACGGCGAAGTGCTGACACGTCCCGATGACTACACCTACAATGAGACCACCGGCGAATTTGCTACCGTTGCCGGTAAGATCACGATTCCCGCCGCTGTTATTGCTCAGGATCCGAATACCGGAATCTGGTCGCGCGATCCCGGAACGGTCGTTCTGAAGATCACGGGAACCATTTGATTGTATCCGAGTAAGCCATTTTAACAAGCAAAGGAAAAATATATTTAAATGGGGTGTTAAAAAACTCATCTTGAGTTTTTTAACACCCCCCATCAATATTGAACGCGGCGGCAAAAAGCCGCCGTGTTGCCGCTAAAAAAGCAATTAGGAAAAACGATCAAAGTGCCCTTTCAAAAGTGTCGGTTAGGATCACGGAATTTTGGAGGACGGTTAAAAACATTGATTTTTTAGCAGTCTTAGCTAAGCTTTGGGGTGGAGCCGTGAGTGATATGTGCAAACCGACATTGACAAAATAAGCGAAGTGATGTATATTTATATTACATAGTGATCCATAATTCAAAATGTAAAATGCGAAAATGTAAATTCCGAAAGGAAGTGGTCTGTGTGAAAATACTGATTCTCAGCTGTGACACCGGGCAGGGACATAACAGTGCGGCAAACGCAGTAAAAGAGGCGTTTGAGCGCAGAAAAGTACAGTGTGAGGTGTTTGATCCGCTTACCCTCGGCGGCAGAAAGGCGGCGAAGCTTGTTTCGGATGCATACACCGGAATGATGAAAAAAATGCCGTCTGCATTCGGAGTGATGTATGAGCTTGGAGACAAATACAGTCAAACGGGGATTACTTCACCTGTCTACCGTGCAAATTCACGTTATGCCGAAGAACTCAAAACATATATTCTTGACGGGGACTATACCGCTGTGATTTGCACACACCTCTTTCCGATGGAAGCGTTGACGGCACTTAAAAAGAAAGACCTGCTTGATATACCCTGTTTCGGAGTGCTGACCGATTATACCTGTATTCCGTTTTTTGCCGAGACTGCGCTCGACGCATATTTTATTCCGCATCCCGATCTGATCTCCGAAATGAAAGCAAAGGGACTCGGCGGTAAAATATATCCGAGCGGCATACCCGTATCCGGAAAATTTTCGGATCATTGTAAAAAAAGCGAAGCGCGAAAAAAACTCGGGCTTGACGAAAGTCTGCCGATGATTCTTGTTATGAGCGGCGGGATCGGAGTAGGTCATATTTCGGAGCTGTGCGGCGAGCTTAAAGCGAATGACGAAGCCTTTTCGGCTTGCATTCTGTGCGGAAAAAACACTGAGCTGCTTGATAATATCAGAGAAAATTTTGCCGCAGACAAGCGTTTTGTACCGCTTGAGTATACCGATGAAGTGAATTTGTATATGAATTCCGCCGACGTAATGATCTCAAAGCCCGGCGGGCTTACTAGTACCGAGGCGGCAGTGGCAAATGTACCGCTTGTTCAGCTTTTGGCTTACACCGGGTGTGAACTCAGGAATATTGAATTTTTTGCTTCACGCGGATTGTCATTGCGCGCCGGCAACGCAAAAGAAGCATCGGAGCTCGCTTTTATGCTTATAGGCGACCGCAAACGTGCCGATGAAATAATTGCCGCACAGCGCGCGAACATACCTCAGAATGCCGCCGACAGTATAGCGGAAACGGTGATCGGATATGAATGAACGCTTTGTGTGGTGCATATTTATTTTCGGCGGATTTTTCCTCGGCGGTATAATGTTCAGCGAAATACTGCCGAAAATTGTTATGCACAAGGATATTGAAAAGCTCGGAAAAGATCGCAATCCCGGGGCGGCAAATGTATTTGTCAACTGCGGGATACTGCTTGGGATGTTATGCTTGTCGCTTGATATTTTAAAGGGCTTTCTGCCGGTCTTTTCGGCACTTAAGATGCTTGACTTCCGCGATCTGCGTTTTGCGCTCGTGATCGCCGCACCGGTTGCGGGGCACGCGGTCGCTCCGTTTAATAAATTCCACGGCGGCAAATGCATATCGACTGCATTCGGCGTATTGCTCGGACTGCTTCCCGTTACGTACACGGTGTTCTTGCTTGCGGCGTTGTATATTTTGTTTTCGACTTTAATTAAAATAAATCCGAACCGTATAAGAAGTATAGTTACGTTTACTCTTTTCGGGATCATATCGCTCGTGTGGCACGTTTACTGCGGTATGTACGCGATAGCGCTCGGCAGTGTGGCTGTATCCGTGACTGCTGTGTTCAGACACTCTAAATATGCTTTGCGTACCGCGAAACGCAGAGCTTAACAAAATAGTTAAAGGCTGTTACTGTTTATGCCTGACGCATATGCAGTAACAGCCTCTTTTCTTTTTAAGGTATATACTCAATTATATCTTTTATGTCGCATGAAAGCGCGCCGCAGATACGCGCGAGCACGTAGCTGTCGTAACGTGTTACGTGATTTTTATAATAGTTGTCGATTATCTGATATTTGATATCCGTTCGTTTTGCCAATTCATAGCGGGTGATCCCGCGCTCTGTCAGCAACTTTTCGAGTTTTAGCCTTACTTCCACCTGAAATATCACCTCGATATATATTTTATTAAATATATACCCACTTGACAATCTACTTATTTAGGTGCATACTTATATAGAGATATATGCTTGCATAGAATCGGAGGTGTGCAGGAAGAGAATTAATTTGAAATTTTAAAAATATCGGGTATTTTTTGAGTCGGCTACGCCGACAGGAGGGATTCACATGGCTTTTGTAAATGTAATCGTTAATGGCGTCTCGGCAGGCGCATCGTATTTCAGCGTTGACGGAAGCGGAAGATATTCGCTGGGCGACGGACGGAAATATAAAATCCCCGACGGCAGACACATGATACAGGTGGTTGAAGCGACCGGAAGCGGATATGTGACAAAATATTCGATTACGGAAAACTTTGATGAGGATACCGCAATGAATATGGTTGTGTATACCGACAGCGTTGATTACGGAAGTATTTTGAATGTCGAATACAATCTTGTTACACTTGACAGCGGAACTAAGGCAGAGTTAAACAGCAAGGTCCAACAGCAGCAGAGCAGTATCGCAGCTGCCCGCAAGAGGCAAAAGAGAAATAAAATAATCAAAAACGCTGTCCTTACCGTCTTGATATTTGCGGTGGTAATTTTTAATGCCTGCAATTCGATAAACTTTTGAAATATAGCTTAATATTGCATGAATATATACATATATACCAAAACAAGGCACAGCGTCGTGATATGCACCCCAAAAGTTA
>DHJP01000062.1 GCA_002404395.1 Clostridiales bacterium UBA4717 | reverse complement strand
GACGGGGGCGGAACAGCTCGTTCACCCTCCCTCCGCACAGTTTTCCGATCAGCGCGATCGCGCCGTGCGGTTTTGAATCGGGCATTGCAAAATCAGATACGACAAACGCCTCGGGTGCGTCACCGATTCGATTCACCATGGAAACTTCAGCGGGAGCAAAACCACGCGCACACGCTTCGTCAAGCGTGAACACCTCGCCGACTCCGATCAGCTCACGCGCGAGCAGATCAAGTGCAAAAGGATTTTCAGAACACAGCAAACAGCCGATCGCACGAGGTGTGCCCGCCGTAGGTCCGTTGCCCTCCATACCGACGATCGCATCGAGCAGGTTAATACAGCGCGCCCGCGTATGCAACATCAGTGCAAGGTCACACAACATTGCAGCAAAGTCATGATAATCGGGAAAACGCGAGTGCATTTCAAATTTCTGGAGTCCGGGAATTACGCCGAAATAATTTTTCACCGCCGCGCTCATTCCGGTCAGCGAGTGTGTTTTTAATTTAGGCAGACTGAAGATCACGTCAGCGTCGGCAATCGGAGTAATTACGTTGAAGCTTTTGACAAGTCTGCCGCCAGGTGCCTCAAGCTCGGCAAACGAGGTATCAAAGTTCAGCTTCGCGCCGTACTTTTCGGCGACCGATCGGATCCCGCAGGCATTGTACGAGGCTTCAAGCGATTTGGCGGTATAAGGTCCGCCCGAGCTTTCGGCGACCACGACCTCGCGCGGGGCTGCGTCGGAAAGATACTCAAGCAAGGCTTCAAGCACCGCCGGGTGTGTGGTCGCCGCCGCTTCCGGAGACTTTTTCATAACGAGATTCGGTTTTATCACTACTTTTTTACCGGCAATCGCGTGCTTGTCAAAGCCGATATCGTCAAGCTGGCGCGAGATTATTTCACGAAGCAAAGTCGGCTCATACTCTGAGGCGGAGCGCACGCTAACCGGCAGGTTAATGAAATTTTCGTCGATCATGATACTCTCTAACTTCGGCAATGCCGACTCATAAAATTATCAGTAACTTTTGTTTCGGCTTCACAGACAAAAACGAATTTGGAAATTTTTAAGCGGCAAAACCACATAAATTTCAAGCGTGAAACCCGAGATCCGATTCGCGCGAGTTATAGCTCTCGCAGCGAAATGCAGATAAAAATTTTCGCGGCGCGGGGCGTACCGTCCTATCGTTACCCCGTGCCGCGAACGCATTTTTTATACGCGCGACAGTGCCGACGGACTTTTTATTTCTGATCTTCGGGCACTACGTAATGCGCGCCTACGCTTTCTTTACGCTCAAGTGCGCCTCTTAAGATATACGCACAGTTTTCGGCGGCGTTGTAAAGCTCGTACTCGTGCACGTCGGTCAGGCACGCTCTTTCAAGTGTTTCAAGCACTTCCGAAACCCGTTTTTCGGCTTTTTCAAGTCCGCTCGCCGTTCTGACTGCGCCGGCGTACTCGGTCATGAGATTCTTAAGCTCGCAGCGGGTATCGGCGACCCATTCGTGCGTAAGTTTTTCGCCGTCCGCTTTGAGCTGACAGTCAAGCTTAAGCGGAGAGGGAGTAAAAGTATCGGCGTTGACCGCGCGGGCGGCGCGTCTGCCGAAAACCAAACATTCAAGAATTGAATTGCTTGCCAAGCGGTTTCCGCCGTGAATTCCCGTCCACGCGCACTCGCCGCAGGCATAAAGTCCGTCAAGCGCCGTTTTACCGTTAAGGTCGGTCTCGATACCACCCATAAGGTAATGTTGTGCCGGTCTTACGGGAATCATTTCCTTTGTAAGGTTAATGCCGAACTCGGTGCACTCACCGAAGATCGTCGGGAAGCGGTGAGCAAAGAATTCACGGGTCATAGATGAGACATCAAGATAGACGTACTCTTCGTTATTCTTCTTCATCTCGGCAATAATAAAGCGCGTCACGATATCACGCGGAGCGAGATCGGCAAGCGGATGCTTGCCCTGCATAAATGCTTCGCCCTTATGGTTTCTGAGGATTCCGCCCTCACCGCGCACAGCTTCCGAGATCAGGAAGAGTCGATCGCTGTCAGAATGAGGTATCATGGTTGTCGGATGGAACTGTACAAGCTCCATATTCACTACCTTTGCTCCCGCTCTGCCCGCCGCGGCAATTCCGTCGCCGACTGCCTCTTTGGGGTTAGTGGTATAGTTATAGAGCGAACCTATACCGCCGCTTGCCAAAATCACGTTTGCGGAGCGGATTATAAATGGCTTGCCTGCTTTTTCGTCAAAAAAGATACCGCCGCGCACTCTGCCGTCCTCGCAGATTAGGTCGATGAGGTAGGTTCTGAAGAGCGGCGTAATGTTTTTGCGCTCAAGGACTATTTCGCCGAGCCGTTTTGTGGTCTCGCGTCCGGTAGCGTCGCCGCCGCAATGCACTATTCTGCGGCAGGAGTGCCCGCCCTCACGGGTTATAAGTATTTCTCCCTCCTGGTCGGTATCGAACGGCACCTTAAGGTCGATAAGTTCCTTGATATTTTCGGGACCTTCGTGAACAAGGACATCGACCGCCTTGCGGTCGCAGATCCCCGCGCCCGCCTTGAGGGTGTCTTCAATATGGCTTTCAAATGTATCTTTCGGGTCGATAACGGCAGCGATACCTCCCTGCGCAAGATAAGAGTTTGAAGTCTCAAAGTCAGCTTTGGTCACGACCGCACAAGTTTTTGCGGGGTCAATGTGCAAAGCAGTGTAAAGTCCGGCGATACCGCCGCCGACCACGAGCGCGTCAAAGTCGCGCACCTCAAGCTTTTTCGGATCATCACAATAAATATAGCGTCTCATAAACACTCCAATACTGCCGCAAGACAGCCTTGCGGACTTAACATGATCATCTCCGTGCGCTTTTGCGCCGGACAGTGGAAAAACTGACAAATAAAGCTCAGACGAGTTTGAACTTAAGACTGATGTCGAGACTCTTTACCGAATGAGTCAGCGCGCCGATGCTTATAAGATCGACTCCGCACTCGGCAACTGCGCGAAGGTCGCGCTCGCCCATATTTCCCGAAGCTTCGGTGAGAGCGCGCTTATTTATGAGCGTGACAGCCTCGCGCATCTGCTCAAGGTTCATATTATCAAGCATGATTATATCTGCGTGTGCGTCAAGCGCCTCGCGGACCTGATCAAGCGTCTCGGTCTCTACCTCGATCTTCAAAGTATGCGGAATGACGGCGCGGGCACGTTCGACCGCAGCGGTAATCGAACCTGCGGCAACTATGTGATTATCCTTGATAAGCACGCCGTCGGCGAGGTTGAAACGGTGATTCGTGCCGCCGCCTACGCGGACGGCATACTTTTCGAGCACGCGCATACCGGGTGTGGTCTTACGGGTATCGCAGATCTTCGCGCCTGTGCCCGCGACCGCATCTACCGCCTCTTTGGTTCGTGTAGCGACTCCCGAAAGGCGCTGCATGATATTCAAACCGACGCGTTCGCCGGTCAAAAGCTCAATTGCGTTGCCGCTGACCTCGGCGATAACGTCGCCGACGGCGACCTCGTCGCCCTCATTCACGCAAGCGGTAAAGCCGACGTCTCCGCCAAGCAGTTCAAACACGCGCTTAGCAACTTCAAGACCGCAGACAACGCCGCTTTCTTTGGCGATGTATCTGCCGTGCGCGCGCGCATCCGGTTCGATAGTCGAAAGAGTGGTTATATCACCGGTGCCCATATCTTCGCGCAGCGCATTTTCAAGAAAGGCATCAAGCTGTTTTAAATTAAGATAAGGTTGCATTTGGAATCTCCTTTTTATTAAAGGTATTGCAAATTAATATTACCACATTTTGTCGGAGTTTTCAAGATTTTTTGAAAGAAATTTCCTCACATGCGCCGAGCGGCTGCGTATCATGTGCGCTTGATTCTCTGATCCGGAGCTGTACGTCAGGAACGACTCGGGCAGTAAGATCGCGAATTCTATCAGAGAAAGGAAAAATAATCAGAAACTCTGAATTTGTACGGACTAACCGCGACTATTGTCCGTTAAAACTTTCTGTTGAGCCGCACGCGAGGGCAACTGCGACAAAACTATCGCGGCAAACATCAACGCTGCACCGATAACGATTCGCGGGGTGATCGTGTTCGGCGCGCCGGTAATCAAATTGAATACAAACTCGCATAACAAGGCAAAAACCGACTCAAGGCTTAATATAAGCGAGGCTACCGACGGATCTGCGCCTTTCTGTCCGATGATCTGAAGCGTATACGCTACGCCGCAAGACATTACACCCGCATACAAAATCGGGATCTTCGCCGACATGATCGCGGCAGGATCGGGATTCTCCCACATAAACATCGGCACCACCGACAAAATTCCGCACACGAAAAACTGTATGCATGAAAGCTTTACTCCGTCCACGTCCGGCGCATAGCGGTCAACCGCGAGAATATGCCCTGTAAACAGCAACGCGCTTCCGATCAGATAAAGGTCATTCCACTCGAAAGGCTCGCTTCCGCCGGTGAAGCAGAGAAAATAAAGCCCCGCCACCGCGAGCGCCACATAGAGCCACACGCGCTTGCCCGGCTTTTTGCCGATAAACAGCCCGAACACCGGCACGAGCACGATGTAGAGNNGTACAACTGCTATCAGCGCGCTGACAAACACTCGCGCCCCCGGTTTTCTCCCGACAAAGCAGCCGACAAGCGGCACAAGGACTATATACATCGCGGTGACAAATCCCGCCTTGCCGGGAGGTGCGCTGACAAGCCCGATCTGTTGGAGACTTGACGCTGCGAACAGGAAAACTCCGCAGACTATGCCCCCTACGGCAAGCCTTTTCGGATCGCTCTTTTTATTTTCGCCTGCGCCGAGCGCGCGCAGGACGAATATACACGGGACAAGGACTATTCCGCCGATAAATGAACGAATACCGTTGAAAGTAAACGGTCCGACCGACTTCATGCCCTCGCTTTGCGCTACGAACGCCGCGCCCCATATCAGCGCGGTCATAAACAACAATATCGTACTTTTGGCTTTTTTCATATTTTACCACCGTTTTGAATCATGCGCGGAAGAATCGACCGAATTTACAAGTCGAGCGCTTAATATAAAAAATCGGGCTGCCATGCGGCAGCCCGATCGTCATTTATTACTGAGCCGCCGTTACTATGACGGTGAAGTCATCGGTCTTGAGCGACGCGCCTCCGATAAGTCCGCCGTCCACATTCTCTTTGGACAGCAGCTCGGCGGCGTTTTTAGCGTTCATCGAACCGCCGTACTGTATCACTGTACGGTCTCC
>DHJP01000187.1 GCA_002404395.1 Clostridiales bacterium UBA4717 | reverse complement strand
AAGAACAGACTCTGAAAAGTTTCCGTCCCCTCTCGGGGAACAGGGAATATCAACTCGTCACTCTTTTTTTATTCTCTGTAACATATCTATTGTAAACCTACATTTTGGAAAAATCATCTACAATTTGTGTATAAAAAATGGTGTAAAAAACTCATTCCGAGTTTTTTACACCATTAAAAATCGGTCTCGCGGTAAAACGGCCAAAACGATCAAATCACCCAAAACACATATAATGACCGATCAGTGTATTTTAGTGCCGGCCGGAACCGAATCGTCGGCAAAAAGCAGCTTACAGCCGCAGCTTTCATGAGTTGCGGCAAGCAACATTCCGTTGCTCATCACTCCGGCAATCTTTGCGGGCTTCAGATTAACTATTACGATGATCTTCTTGCCCACAAGCTCTTCGGGTTTGTATTCGTTTTTGATGCTGGACATAATGATCCGCTCGCCGATACCGTCGTCAAGCGTAAGCTTATAACAGCTTCTCGACTTTTCGGGAGTTTCGCACTTGAGCACCTTGCACACGCGCAGATCCACACGGTCAAAATCGTCAAGTGAGATCTCCGGCTTTACCGCCTCGGCAATCGGAGCGGCATCGCTTTTTTCAGCCGAGTCTGCCGCCGCTTCTTCGGCGGTCTGCGGGGTGGAAAAATCAAGCAAGTTCAGGTATCTGTCAACGTCAACCGCATAGAGGAAGAGATAAAGTCTCGGTCCCTTTTCCTTGTTTATCAGCAGTTTGTACACATTTTTGAAGAAAGCGCCCTGATATGCCTTGAGCTGCTTTTCGTCTGTCACATCGCTGTATACTTCTTTTGGGATAGCATACAGTCCGGTATTAAGCTCGTCAAGCGTATAATTTCTGCCGGCAAGATATTCGTGAAGCTTTGAGATCTCAAGCTTTTCCTTTTCGTCAAGCGTGTTGTAATACTCGTGGTTTCTCGTAGCTCTGAGCTTGTTCACGCTTTCGGGCGAGCACTGTTCAAGGAAGAAACGCGCGCGTTCAAGTCTTTCGGCAAAATTTTCATATTTATAGGGGGTTCCGATCTTTGCAAACACCGTTTCAAGCATCGGGACATTAAAATCAACGATCGAACCGAGCGAAACCAAAAGCTGCATCGGAACGGTCTGGACCTCTCTGCCGTCTATGACCGCGTTGTACATGATGCCGTTTATATATTCGCTTGCATTGCCCGACTTATAATCGGTGTACATTTTGTCAAATTCAAAATACTGACGCAATATCTCGTCGTCAAAGCAGAAATTGAATGCTTTGGTCGGCTCAGTCTTTGAATAGAGCCAGAGAATGACTTCGGGTTGGTAAAGCTTGAGCAGAGTTTCGGGGGTCAGATTGAGTCCCGACGAGCCCGACATCTTTCCGGTCGTGCCCTTGATTCCTATGAACTCATAGCCTTGGAACAGCGGGGCTTCATATCCGAATATCTCCTTTGCGATTATACGGCTTGTCTGATAGCTTCCGGTCGGGCTTGCGTGGTCCTTTCCGCCCGGTTCAAAGTCCACTCCTTCAAACATCCAACGCATCGGCCAGTCGATCTTCCACGCGAGCTTGCAGTTGAAGTTTGTGGTAAAATCAAAGCTTCCGCGGTGTCCGCAGGCACATTCAAACTGCGCAACGGTACATTCATCGTTGAGCGAAAGGATCTTCGTGGTGTCTTTACCGCAGCACGGGCAGTATATTCCGACGGGATAGTAAGCCTCGCGCTCACCCTCGGCGGCATCCTGAGTACGGAAACTGTCGAGTATGTCAAAGATCCTGCCGCGGTTCTTCAGTGCGTGGATCACATATTTAGCGTATTTGCCCGAACGGTACATCTTTGACTGATAGCGGTAGTCCATATCTATGCCGAAGCGCTTGATAGACGCTTCAAACTCATTCTGAAAGTGCTTTGCATAGCTTTCACAGCAACCGAAAGCGTCCTTTACATCGACATACGGCATACCGATATACTTTTCCATATCGGAATCGACTTCGGCAACGTTGACCGGTACTTTTCTTAAGCGGTCAAACTCGTCCCAAGAGAACAAAAGTTTTGCGCGCCGCCCCATTTTGCGCAGTGCTTTTACGACAAAATAGCTTGTGGCAATATCTCTGAAGTTGCCTATATGAATCGAGCCGGAGGGGCTGATACCCGCCGCGCAGACATATTCTTCTTTGTTGGGGTTGCGCTCTATTATTTTCTTAGCGATCTCTTCTGACCAATGCATTTCGGTGTTCCTTTCTGATCTTTTTCGCACACATTCATAATTCAACACTATACCACAAATCGGGCATTTTGTCAATACGGAGCGCATACTCTGAAAGCTTTTCAAAATAAACCTAACCTTGTCTGATATTTACGTTGACGCGGTATCGCTTTATGATATACAGTATTTCCGTATTATTGCTTTTCAGAGTAACAAGAAAAATCGGCAAGCACTGCCTGCTTGCCGATTTTTGGTGACCCGTGGGGGAATCGAACCCCCGTATCCGCCTTGAGAGGGCGGTGTCTTAGCCGCTTGACCAACGGGCCGTCACAACAAATAGCATTATACCACAGAGAAAACAAAATTGCAATAGTTTTTTGAAAAAATTTTATTGCTCTTGAATTTGAACGCAATCGGTAGTATAATAGCTTAAGTAAACTGATACAGGAGACATGACGGGCTATGAGCTTTTTTTCAAAGAAAGACAAAATTTCCGAAATATTTACCGATATACCCATGCTTGAAGGCGGTAGAATACGCCTGAGAAAAATACTTCCTACCGACGCCGACGATATGTTTGAATACGCTTCGCGTCCGGACGTTACCGAGTTCTTGCTCTGGAATCCCCACGAAAGCTCGGTGTATACATCACAGTATCTGGCATATGTACAGCGTCAATATAAAAGCGGGCAGTTTTTTGATTGGGCGGTCGAGCTGAAGAAAAGCGGCAAAATGATCGGCACCTGCGGTTTTGTCAGTATCGACAGGAGCAATCGCAAAGCCGAGATAGGATATGTCATAAATCCGAATTATCGCGGGCAGGGTTATGCCGACGAGGCGCTCGGACTTGTTATGCGGTTCGGCTTTGAGAAATTGGGGCTTAATCGGATCGAGACCCGATATATGGTCGGAAACGACGCGAGCAGGCGCGTTATGGAAAAGTGCGGAATGACTTTTGAAGGAATTTTCAGGAGCGCGCTGTTTGTAAAAGAAAAGTACCGCGATATAGGAGAATATGCGATATTGAAATCTGAATTTTTCGGAAGATCTGACGACAAGATCAAAGAATCGGAATAAATTGGTCCGCATACCGCACTCAAAGTCCGGCAAGCTAATTGTACAGTGATCCTGACGGCAGAGAATGTTCTGCATAAGCCGAAAACGGCGGAAAGTGAAGCGGTATGAGAAATCCAACAGGCATAAAACGCGCCGCATTTGCGGCGTTTTTGATTTTTACGGCAATGGTTTTCAGCCTCGGAATATCGGCTGAGGTCATCGGAGTGCCGTGCATAATGTATCACAGCGTAAAACCGTCGCCGGACAGTGAGTTTTCAATTTCCCCGTCGGTGTTTGAGGCGGATATGTATTACCTGAAGCGGCACGGCTATGAAACTATTTCGCTCGGAGAGCTTGCCTCGCGGGTTGCGGGCGGCAAGCCGATTCCCGAAAGATCGGTGCTCATAACATTTGATGACGGATACTCGGATGTTTTGTATAATGCGCTCCCGATCCTGAGTAAGTACGGATACAGGGCGGTTATGGCGGTGACGGTTTCTTCAATCGGCAAGAATTTTTCGACTTTTCCGCATATGACCGAATATGAGCTGAAAATTATGAAAAACAGCGGTATATTCGAACTTGCAAATCATTCGTATGATCTTCACAGACTTGACGATCGGGTAGGATCGTCAATAAAGCCGGGCGAAGCGGTCGGGGAATATCGCAAAATTTTGACCCGTGACCTTTCGAACGCGTTTGATGCCTTATCAAGGCTCGGGGTTGTCAATGTGAAAGCTTATGCTTACCCGTACTGTGCCGTGAGCGATGAAAGCGTTGCGGTGCTTGAAGCGCTCGGAGTCGAAGCGGCGCTTACGGGCGAAGTGTTGCCGCAGGGCGCCGAGCAGTCTGATGTATTGTTTATACGCAGAATATGTCGGAACGGCACTCATACGACCGAACGGTTTTTCAGGTATTTTGACAAGGTTTTCGGAAGAGCGGAAAAAAGCAGCAATTGAATCATTATCATATTTTCGGATAATGCGGAGATACTGTAAGTGCAAAGAAGCGATATTCGCGTGTGAGAGGGACCGCCTCCGACGATGGATACGGCTTCAATGCGCAGATTTCAGCGGCAGGTGAAAGTTATGAACAGACCCGATTACGATGAGTTGCCGCTCGGCTTTGCAATGAGTCTTGTCAATAATCCGAGGGCGGTGCAGAATTATGCACGCTTCAGCGATGAAGAACGCGCCGGATATACCGCCCGCGCTCATGCGGCGGATTCCAAACGCGAGATGCAAAAGCTCGTTGCGGAGATTGCGGCAATTGATATAAATTAAGACTTCGGGCAGACGCATATTTGTACGCGTCTGCCCGAAGTTTATTCTTTATATGCTACAAATTCAAGCGAGTCAAAGTCAACATAAACGTGCTTTTCGCTTGTACCGTTTCGTCTGCGGCATACGACCTCCCAAACCTCGGAGCCTTCACATACCGACTTGAATATTTCAAAGCAGTGGTTCAGGCTTTTGCCCGCCGCATAAAGCTCTGAATTTTTCAGGTGCGTCAGCTCGGGAAGCCTGAATTCGCAGGTCGGAAAGGCGTTTTTTACGCAGGTCTCAAAAAATATCGTTGCGTCTTTAAGACTTCCGCTTTCAAATGTGTTCTTGACAAATACGTTATCGCTTACCATGTTCAGCCTCCTGTATCATTAGGTATTATAAATATGAAATAACATAAAACATATTTTACAGCGTTTCCCCAAGGCAGGGTTTTTATTGCTCAAAAAGCAATGTAAAATTATCAACGGGGATCTGACTGCGGCAATTGAATGTACCGGCCTTTTGATCGAAACCTGCGCAAAATCGGAATACGACTGTACATTCAGCCATGCTATCCCTGTTTTGCGCTTTTTCCATCGATCAAAATTTCAAGATCAGGCTCGCATTTATTATTGCGGATAACGCTTCTTTTTACACCGCTGATGTTGATCACGCATTTTTTTGTTCCTTTGAACGTGTTTTCGCATATCTCGATGCGGTCGTGAATCTTCGGGCAATTATCCGGCTCAAATCCGGACGCCCCCACCAATACAGCGCACTCTCCGCGCCAATTTTCTATTATGTTATTTCTGAAAGCAAGCTCTCTTATTCTGCCCGATTCATACCAATATTTTGCAAGATCCAAAGCTAAAATCGCAGACGTTGCATTGCAGACAGCGTTGTTTTCAATTACAATTTTTCCGGCGCCTGAAGCTCTTAAGTTAGGGAAACGCGAAAACGAATTATTATGGATATGAGCGTCAGGCATTTTATCGGGAATTTCAATCAAAAAATTCTTTTTCACGTTTGCCGCCTGACCGTTCGTGAAATGCCCGTTAATCTTTATCTTAGAGCCGTCATCCGAAATAACTGCTGCACTTTCAACGACAAATTCGGCAACGATCTCGAGCGTTTTATCGTCGATTATTTCAAGTCGGTCTCCGGACTCATACGGGAGAAAATACCTTTGCTCGTTATGTGCGATATCGGCAAATATCGTTTCACTATCGACGGCGTCCGCTTTTGTATACATTCCGTGCACATTTATAACATCGTCGCCCAAATCCGATATTTTGCAGTTTTTTATTTCAAGTTTTCCATAACAGTTCACAAAATGAAGTGCGTCAGCTGTGATTGAGCAGCACGGATCATTTTCATCTTTAGGCACCGTTGAAAAATTATCTATCTCAATATTTTTACTTATTTGAGCTATTACACCCATCCCGACCGCGCGTTTTACGGAAACGTTTTTTATTTTTACGTTTTCCGAACGGTTGATAAAAATCAGATCAGATGTTCTTCCGCCGTCAACTATTGAAAGCAGCGTTTCCCCTGCCGTATATTTGAACGGAAATTTGTTTTCAGGCCGAAAAACAAATGAAGCGCCGTCCGGGGTTTCGGTTATGTCTGCGCGGATATGAGTTGTGGCAAGCTTATCGGTCGGTTGGTCACAATTGCCTACAACAAGGTATTGCGCAGTCTTTGTCAAAGACGATCGAAATCCCACAATATTGTCGCGGCTCGAAAATTCTCCCCCATTCTCTTTCAAAAATCAGATCTCCGTTTTCAACGCGGTACGGGTACTTTTTTCGGTCTATTTCAAGTGAAAAACCACTTTCGGTAGCTTCTTTTATACGCATTGCAACCTGCGGCGTCTGCCCTCTGTCCGCACAAAAATTTTCCAATATAACGTTACGGCTTTCCGAAATTGCAAACGGAAAGACCAGGTCGTGAAAAACAAATGTAGAGCCGCAGCCGTCAACGGTAAGTCCGTCAAAATTTTCAATCGAAAAAACAATGTTTTTATCCGACGACGAATTGTTGGAAACCGCACAAAACTTTTTTCGGGTCCCTTCGGTATAAAAATGGTATATACCTTTTTCAAAAACAATTTTTGAATCTTTACAGTCCGAAAGCAATTCAAGCGTTTTTCCGACAGCGATCGAAGCGTTATTGCCGCACTCATCTACGGTCAATTTCACAGTTTTCATTTTTAATTTCCTTATTATTAAATTTTTGAGTTTTTAAAGGAGTCATTAACCGTTTGACTTGTACATTTTAAACAATGCGAACGCGTAAAACATATGTTCCGGTTATTTTGGCTTTTACGGCAGATCAGTGCTCGAACAATGTCAGTGTTTCACAGTCAAGCAGCTTTGCTTCGGCTTCGTTATGAGTAATCATAATCATGCCGCGATCTCCCGATTTTTCGTTTATATAATCGGCGGTGACCTGTTTTGCCGCATTGTCGAGTCCGTTGAACGGTTCGTCAAGCAGAAGCAGGTCATAGTCGGACAAAAGGGCGCGGACTATTGCACAGCGTCGTTTCATGCCTCCCGAAAGCGAATCGGCATTTTTGTATGCGTCGTTTTCAAGTCCGACGCGGGCGAGGGCACTTAGTATATCGTTTTTGGAAACTTCCTTTCCGCATACTATTTTTACGTTGGCGTAGGCGGAAAGATTACCGCACAGCCTGTCATTTTGAAAAACCGCGGAAATTTTTGAATTTTCAAGTCCCGAAATGCTTCCGGAGTCGGGTGCTTCAAGCCCGGATATAAGCCTGAAAAGCGTAGTCTTTCCGCAGCCGGAGGGTCCCATGATCGCGTATCGGCGGTGCGGGTCAAATTCTGCGCTCAGCGAACCGATCACCGTTTTTTCACCGTAGTTTTTTGATATATCGTTTAATATTATCATATTGATCCTCGTGCCGCGTCAGCACGGCACACAAAAACAAATTTGAGCTCTCACTTTGCAAAGATCATGCTTTCACTCTGCTTCTGTGCGTCGGAAACGACATAGTTACCGCAGATCCCGAAGCGCAGACGTATATGCGCAGCCGTTAATTACAGCCGTGCGCCGTCAGACTCGTTCGATCGCTTTCCATGAAAGGTCGATCAGCTTGCAGAATATAAATTCGGTGAGAAACGAGAGTACAATTACCACAAACGTCCAGGCAAACAGGTCGGCGCTTTCGATCTCGACTTTCGACTGATACAGCCGCTCGCCGATCGAGCCGGGCACGATAACGATAAGTTCGGCGGCGACGCCCGACTTCCAACTCAACCCGGCAGATACCGAGGCGGCGGTCCTGAAATAGGGGAGCACCTGCGAAAAGTATATGTATACCGCGCGTCTTACGGGATTGATTTTGAAAAGTGTTGCCATTTCGACAAGCTCGCGGTCGATATTGTCTATTCCGGTCAGCAGATTTGAATAAACGATCGGCACGGAGATCAGAAAGGTCACGAGGACCGAAAGATTTTTCGCCGGTATCAGAAACAGCGCAAGGATGGTGAATGAGGCTACCGGTATAGCTTTTACGGTTACACAGAGCGGCGCAAGAATATATCGCACCGGCTTGAACCGCGCCGCGAGAGCCGCGAACAGTGAGCCGACCGAAAGTCCGAGCAGGTAGCCCGAAATGATCTTTTGGGTCGAGCCGACCACGCTTTTAAGAAACGTTGGCTCGAAAAGCAGTGAACCGAGCCGCTTTGCCACGTTGATCGGCGAAACCAGAATTATATTTTTGTCGATAATCACAGCCGCCGCCTGCCAAAGTACAAGCCAAAGCACGCCTGCCAAAAGAGTATTTACGGTCTTTGATTTCATAAGCGCTTTTCCGATAACTTTATTTTCAATCATATAATATCACAAATTTTTTGTTTTTGCAAGACGGTGAGGAGGGGATTTACCGATTTGTAACATACCGAAAACGGGCGGGCTCGAACAGATGAAACGATTCGCGTCCGCCCGTACGGCAGTTTGAAAAATGCGTATATTTTGTGATGCGTTTTTATCACATATTCAAGGAACATCATCAATGATACTATACAGATTTTTTATGCAATATACGAAGTTGACAAAATCCTTTGTGCCCTATATGATAAAAGGGATTTAAATTATTGCACCAATCCGAAATACTTTTCAAAGAATGATTTCAGTTTGTCAATTACGGTTTGTTTCTTGACATCTCTGTTATTACCGCCGAAACGGGACATAGGCGGCAAAATTCCGTTAATGTCCGTACCTATCGTTTTAAGCTCTCCGTCACGAAAAAAATTGTCAATAAACGTTTTTGTTTCATCGGCTTTCAAATGCTATATCCTTGTTTATGCTTTCTTTAAGTTTATCATTTTCTCTCCCTTTTCGGGTGATCAAAATCTCCAATTATCTGATATAATTATCTTTTTCATTTCGTTTTCTCTCCATTATATTCAACCAAATACTTGTATGCGTAGTAAAGACTCCAATCCTGATCATTCGCAAAGTCATCATATTTCTTGCCTTCCCACACACCAATTTTTCGATGTATTCCGTTCGGCTCATCGCTTGGACTCCATGCTATAACTTTCTGTGGATATAAGTATCCGGCACTCGCAAAGCCGTCATTAAAAAACACACAGCAATTTCCAAGCAAATTTTCACGTATAAGAGCACTATTGTCTTTTCCGCATACCTTATCATAATACCAATAAAGTTGCGCAGTCAAAACACTCAGCCATTGCGGGTATACATCTCCATATGCTTTCATTTTGCCAAACCAATATAAATCCCAGTATCTCAGCGCAATTCCATTCATGTGATAGTCCGGCTGAAATGCCAAAAATGTATTTGAAATATCAATTATACCGTGCATCGGTTCAAGATATTTTGTATCTCCGGTTATGATATATGCCTGACACAAGAATGTGCCCATTAAATTCATCATACCGTTTGCACACGAAACCTCAGGTGAATTTGAAATATTCTTTTTTTCATATATACAATCTGCGTGTCCAATAAATTCAGTCTTTAATCTATTGTGAAGTTGCGTAAGCCCTGCATCATTTAAAGCATTTAAAGTTTCCAAAGGTTCAAGGCACGGCGCTTCGATATTTTTTCCGCCCAATTCGTAATATTTAAGAAGAATTTTTGCTGAAATCTCAAGTGCATGTATTTCCTCTGTAAATTTATACAGCTCCAAATAGAATAATGCAACCCATGGAAAATTATATAGCCTGACTGTATTGTCATCTACACCGTTATTTACAAACCCCGTGTCAGCATCCACTATTTCACGTTCAATAAAATCCCGATATCTTTGCAACGAATTTTTCATATCTTCATCAAAATGAACCTGCAGTGCCTTTGCAACCAAAGTCCCCATTGATAGGCGTTCTCTTGCTGCATTGTTGTCGGCAAATGAATTGTCACAATAAAGACTTTTATTTTTTCTGTCATAAATGAGATACGCACCATCTAAGCGATTTAAGGGATTATTCATTTGTTGAAATTCCGTTATATATTTTGCTCTTGTTGTTATAATTTCTTTAAGCGGTTTTATTACATTAATATTTATAAATGTTTTCTTTACATCGCTTGACAAGGGC
>DHJP01000051.1 GCA_002404395.1 Clostridiales bacterium UBA4717 | reverse complement strand
GAGAAGATGATCACTCTCGGCAAAAAGAATACTCTTGCTTCTCGCCGTCAGGCACTCGCGTATATTACCAAAGAAGATGTAGTAACCAAGGTTTTCAGTGAAATTGCTCCTAAGTATGCCGACAGAAACGGCGGATATACCGCTATCTATAAGCTCGGTGCACGCAGAGGAGACGCTGCTGAAATGGCACTCATCAAGCTTGTTGATGAAAAGACAAAGGAAAGCGCCGAATAAGGTAGCTGCTAAGTTCTTTGAACTTACGTTTACGTATAATCAACAAAGAGGACGGCGCAATTATGCGCCGTCCTCTCTCCCTAATCGGCGGCAGGAGCCGTCTGAGTAAAAAGCGAGTCTCATGCGGATGAGACGAGTGCATTACATCGGTAATTATTTGAGAGTATAAACTCAAACAAGCGCTTTTACAGCAGACGCTTGAAATTATCGATTGCTTTTTGAAGCGGCTTTGCCGATATGAAAATTATTATGAAGGATCGTGTGTTTTCGGCATATCGGCAACGATTTATGTCGGCTTTGCCTGAGACGGATAATCTGTTTTAAAGCACCGATTATTCGGTTTTGCCGCTAAAGGCGGCTGTTCGATTTTTACGCAAATCAGTGAGGTAAATATGGGTGTAGTCATTGGGATTGATGTCGGAGGAAGCACGACAAAGATCGTCGGCTTCAGAAACAGCGAAAACGGACGCGAGCTTATTGCGCCGCTTTTTGTCAGAGCAAATGATCCGATTACCGCGTTGTACGGTGCGTTCGGAAAGTTTACCGATCAGAATGAACTGAAGCTTGAGGACATTGACGGAATAATTGCAACCGGTGTCGGATCAAGCCGAATAAAAACAAATATTTACGGGCTTGAATGTGTCGCTGAATCGGAATTTACTTCAATAGGACGAGGCGGCTTATACTTATCCGGGCTTGATGAAGCGATAGTGGTCAGCCTCGGTACGGGAACAGCGCTTGTACATGCCAAGCGTGACGGAAAGATTGAATATCTCGGAGGAACAGGCGTCGGCGGAGGTACGTTGGTCGGACTTTCAAAGCTGATGCTCGGTATGGATGATATAAAACACATTGATGAGCTTGCCGCTTCGGGAAATCTTGACAACATAGATTGGCGCATCAAGGATATTACCAAAAAGAATATTTTGCCGGGTATGCCCGAAAAAATGACTGCGGCAAATTTCGGTAAGGTGAGCGATATCGCAACCAAAGGCGACATTGCTTTCGGCATAATGAATCTGGTATATGAAACTATCGGCATGGTGGCGATATTTGCTGCGCGTGCGCATGGCTTGAGAGATATTGTGCTAACAGGCAATCTGACTTCGCTGTCAAAAGCAAAAGAGACCTTCCAGAATCTGAACAGTATGTTTAATGTGAATTTCATCATACCCGATATGGCTCAGTTCGGGACCGTTATCGGTGCGGCGCTCGGAAGAATGCCGGAGCTTGAAAGTAAATAATTTTTGACAGGACGAATTTAGCTTCAGAGTGTACTTTTGAAAACACCTGAACCGTAAAGTGTGTCGTTACAACCGTTTATTTAATCCGACTGCGATACGGCTGCGGTAAGCTTGAGCGGAATATATGCGGCACGTTGACGGTTCGTAAGAGAATAGGGGTGTAAAAACTCATTTTGAGTTTTTACACCCCTATCGGCGTTGGTCTCGGCAGCTAAACGCCGCCGTTTTGCCGTTAATGCGTCAATATAAAAGGCATTGAGGCAAAAATGACCGAAGGGCGCTTCAAAAATGCCGGGATTCCGGTATTTTTAAATGGCTGCTAAAAGCATCGTTTTTTTACAGCCTCTGTTCGGATTTATGTATCTGTGTTAATAAGTGCGGAAAGCCGAAAGCGCACGGTCTAAGATCCCATGCATTTTTGCAATGGCGATCCCATAGTTTGTGACATCAACCCCGGACGCTGTGCAGTTTTCAAGCCTGCCCGAAAGCTCGTTTGCGTTCAACATACATCCGCCGCAGTGAATAACCAAAGCGATCCCCGAAAGTGTTTCGGGAAATTCACCGCCTGAGGTAAAACGGAAGTTTAATTCCTTTCCCGTGTATTTTTTCAGCCAACCGGGCAGTTTTACAGTGCCGATATCTCCGCACTGACGGTGATGTGTACAGCCTTCGCTGATGAGTACGGTGTCACCGTCTTTAAGACGGTCAATTGCATTGACGCCATGAATCAGTTGTTCAAAATTTCCCCTGTATCTTGCAAAGAGGATCGAAAACGAAGTCAAAGCGATATCTTTCGGTACCACAGAATCGACATAGCCGAATACCTGTGAGTCGCAAATAACCATTTTAGGCGGTTTGTTTAACAGGCAGAGTGAAGCAGCAAGCTCATCCGGCTGTACGGTTAAACAGATACACCCGGCATCGAGAATGTCACGAATTGTTTGCTGTTGCGGCAATATCAGCCTTCCTTTCGGAGCGGCTTCATCTATCGGGGTAACGAGAATGACGCTGTCTCCTTTTTCAAGCAGGTCCGAAACGATCCTGCGTTCTTCTTTTATTGCGGGTATGCTTTCGGCAATGCGTTTTTTCAACTCAGCTATGTTTTTTCCCGTTTTTGCACTGACGAACAGTACGTCGCTGTTCCCGGATCCGTTATTTATAAGGTCGCACTTGTTTCTGACAAGGATATACGGTATGCCCTTTTTTATGACTTTTTCAATAAAAGCATCGGTATACGGGTCATTTTCGGAAGTATCCGTTACGATAACTGCAATATCGGTCTTTCTCAACATCTGCATGGTCCGCTCAATGCGAAGTTTGCCAAGCTCGGTTCCGTCGTCAAGACCCGGAGTATCTATAATAACGACCGGTCCGAGCGGAAGCAACTCCATTGCTTTTTGTACGGGATCGGTCGTTGTTCCTTCCGTATCGGACACAATGGAGAGGTTTTGCCCCGTTATGGTATTCACAAGGCTTGATTTGCCGCTGTTGACGGTCCCGAAGAAACCGATGTGAAGCCTTTGGGCGCTGACGGTAGAATTTAAATCCATGGTCCCTCCGTTAAAATCTGAAATCACGTTTGTCCGAAGACTTTATTTTTTCAATATTTTCAGTTGCAATATGCCTGACCTTTTCGCTTGTGATCTTTTCAAGTTCACGCTCGATAAGTGCGAAGCCGATCTGTTTGGTCTCGGGACTTGCGTAATCAACAAGGTATTCCGCAAGCGTCATAAGGGCATTCGGGTGACAGCAGTTGAGTATCTG
>DHJP01000044.1:27582-41620 GCA_002404395.1 Clostridiales bacterium UBA4717 | reverse complement strand
CGGTCGCATAGTCAAGCGCCGAGGTACTGTCATCAAATATAAGTATATCAGCGTTTGAAATAAGCGCGCGCGCTATCGTCAGGCGTTGTTTTTGTCCTCCCGAAAAATTCGCTCCCTTTTGCGAGACCGCCTCATCAAGTCCGCCCGGCTTGGCTTTTATAAACTCGGCAGCCTGTGCGGCTTCGAGCGCACGCCAGATCTCTTCATCGGTCGCATCGGGCTTTCCCCACTTCATATTGTCGCGCACACTTCCGACAAACAAACGCGGATTCTGGTCCACGACGGCAACCTTTTTCAGCAGTGCTTCGCGCGAAAGCGAGCCTATCGGCTTACCGAATATATATATTTCACCCTCGCTCGCATCATAGAAACGGGGGATCAGATTTACGAGCGTTGATTTGCCGCTTCCTGTTCCGCCGATTATTCCGATAAATTCACCGCGATGCGCGGTAAAGCTAATATCTTCAAGCGAATTGTCTCCCGCTCCGTTATAACGCATACCGACCGATTCAAAGCGCACCGCCTCATCGGTATTATCAAACTCGTTCTCGTTTCCGTATTCAATTGAGCAAGGACTGTCAAGCACCGCTCCGATACGCTCGGCTCCCGCAACCGATTTGCTGAGTTGAACGACAAGATTTGCAAGCTTGACAAGCTCGACTAAGATCTGCGAAAGATAGTTTATCAGCGCGATAACATTTCCGGAGTAAAGCAGACCCGCGTTGACCTTTCCGGCACCGAGCCACAGTATCAGCACAATACCGGCGTTTATCACGATATATGTCAGCGGATTCATAAATGCCGCGACCTTTCCGACGCGTATCTGCGAGTCGTAAAGCGCGGAATTATCGTTTTCAAAGCGTTCGTTCTGCGCTTTTTCGCGCCCAAACGCGCGTATAACGCGCACTCCGTTCAAGGCTTCGCGGGTCGCGCCCGTAACCGAGTCGAGCTTCGACTGAGACTCCTTATACATCGGAGAAGTAAGCTTCATTATCCCGAAAACAATGACAAACAACACTGCTATCGCCGCAACAAACACAAGCGCGATCCGTGAATTTATGGTAAACGCCATTATCATTGCGCCGAAAACGATAAACGGACTTCTCAAAAACAGACGCAGGAATAGATTTACTCCGTTCTGCACCTGATTTATGTCGCCTGTCATTCGTGTAATGAGCGTGGAAGCACCGAGACGGTCAAGATCGGTAAAGCTGAAGCTCTGGATCTTTTCAAGCAGTCTGTGTCTCAGATCGGTCGCGGTGCCGATCGCGGCGCGCGCGGCAAAATATTGAGCCACAAAACTGCAGACCAGACCGCAAAGCGCCATAAGTACAAGCAAGCCGAATCTGGTAAAAATATAGTGCTTATCGTTGTTGTTGATACCGATATTTATTATGCTCGCCACTATGATCGGCACTGTAAGATCAAAGCAAGCCTCAAGCATTTTAAAAAGCGGTGCCAGCACACTTTCAAGCTTGTATTTTCGGAAATAGGGCAAAATGAAACGCATATTAAACCTCATACCGCTCCCACGGCTCAAATACTGATCGGAAATTATCGTGTCCGCAAAGTTTTCACGCTATATTTTAACACGTTTTCACGCACTTTACAATAGCAAAGCGGAAAACGATTACATATTTTCACTTCAATATTTTACGCAGGCAAGTAAAAAGAAGGTGTTAAAAACTCAAAATGAGTTTTTAACACCTTCCGGACTGCGGGTTCGGCGGCAGAACGCCGACGTTTTACCGTTCAAAAGTATCATTTTTCGTCGAATATCGAACCGTCTGTGCCGGCTTCGTCATGGGTTTTCGCAAATCTCGAAACTCCCCAAAACACAAACCGAAGCACAATGTATACAAGCGTAAATATCGCAAATACTACCACAGTGTAAGCTGTGCCGTAGTTTCCGGGAATTATGCACAACACAATAAACGCACACAACGCGCAGACAGCAAAATGAATGAAATTCACCGCCGGACCCGGCAGGCACTTAAGTCGGAGCACCGCTCCCGAAGCTTCAAAAAGCAATATTGAAAACAGCAGGTATGCCGCGCCCTTGAGATTGAGAAAGGCAGTCAGCATATCGCTCGTTCCACCGCTTTTAAGAAATCCCTGCGCGACTGTCAGTATCACAAACTCAAGGAAAGTAAACCACACGCAGGTATGCGCCGCGAGCCGTTTTATAAAAAGCCAAGGCTTCATTTCACAGATCTCCCGAGCACCTGAACGCCGAATTTGTCAAGTTTGAGCGTCCCGTCAAGCTTTCCGCCGTTTAACAGATCTTCATACTCGGAGTCGAGCCTGATCTCGACCGGAACATCGTTATAGTTCTGCACAAATATATAATCACGCTCTCCGTCGGTACGCATGGTCGCGGTAACTCCCTCGGGGAAGGTCGTATCCATGCACGGAGCAATGCCCATGTCACTGCAAAGCGAACGCACGAGATCGTTCATGAAGTCTCCGGAATTTCCGAACGCGATATAGTATGCTCTGCCCTCTCCGTACTCGTTGACGGTAAGGCAGGGCTCGTCGGCATAGAAATCGGAGGTGTAGTGGCCGAGCACGCGTGCACCCTCTGCATGGATCAGATCGCAATACTCGACAATATCATATTCATCCTTTAATCCGTCGAGCTTTGCGTCAAGCTTGATTTTGTTGCTCTCGCCGTCATAAAGCGTGTCAAGCTCCTCGGACCATACGCCGAACACCTCTCTGAGCTTACCGCCCGGGAAACCACCGAGACGGCAGAGATCATTCTCGTCAACCCAACCGGTAAGGTAGGTCGAAACAAGCGTACCGCCGCGCTTTACGAACTTTTCAAGCTTATCTATCGTCTCATCGCTTGCAAGATAAAGCGCGGGAGCGATCACGAGGTCGTACCCGTCAAGCGAGTGATTCGATTCAATAACGTCGCAGGCAATACCCATGTTCCAAAGCGGCTTATAGAATTTATGGCAGAGCCCCTCATATCTCTTAGGCTTTCTTGCTCCTGCCATTTCGTCTATCGCCCATGAATTTTCGGTATCATGAATAATTGCCACGCGGCTGACGGTCCGCGTACCGACGACCGCGTCAAGCTTTGCGAGTGTTTTTCCGACCTCGGCGACCTCACGGAATACACGAGTATCCGCTTTACCGTAATGATCGATGACCGCACCATGGAATTTTTCAAATCCGCCGCGCGATTTGCGCCATTGAAAATACTGAACCGACTCGGAGCCGTGTGCGATCGCCTGAAGTGAGGCAAGCTTATGCATACCGGGACGTTTCAGCTTGTTGACATTGCTCCAGCTCGGAAGAGAGGGCGTACATTCCATAAGCATAAACGGTTTATCCGACATAGCGCGGAAGCGGTCGTGCCAGAATGCGGTGGAAATTGCGGCGCCAAGCTGCCCGCCGTTCGGAGAATGCCACAATGGGTAGCTGTCCCACGATACCACATCAATTTTTTCGGCAACCTTTTTGTAGTCGATGCCGACTGTCTGCATCATATTTGTGGTGATCGGCACATTCGGAGTATATTTGCGAAGCGGCTCGGCTTCCCACGCAATATAGTCGGCAAGCAGCTCATTTGTATATCTGCCCCAATCGAGCGTCAGCGCATGGATCGAATGTTCGGTCTTGGGCGCCTCTATCTGATCCCAGCTTGTATAGGTATGTCCCCAAAAGCCGTTCCAATATTCATCATTGAGCTTGTCAAGCGTCTTGTATTTTTTCTTGAGCCACTCGCGGAAGCCGGCTTCGCAGCGGTCACAGAAGCAAACGCCGCAGCACTCATTGCTGATATGCCACATTCCGAGCGCGGGATGATCTGCATAATGCTTTGCAAGTTCGGTATTCAAATCATGAATTTTGCGTCTGAAATCCGGGGAGGATTTGCAAAATCCGAGTCGGCCGCCGCGGCGCGCCCTCACGCCGTTTGCTCCGACCGGAAGAATGTCGGGATATTTTTCCGATATCCACGCAGGTTTGCCGGCGCTCGGCGTAGCGAAGCACGCTTTTATTCCGCGAGCGGCAAGCTCATCCATGATCTTATCGAAGAAATCGAAGTTGTAAACGCCGTCTTCGGGTTCAAACTCTACCCATGAGAAAATGCCGATCGAAACCGTATTTACCCCGGCAAGTCCGAAAAATTTCATGTCGTCGTTTATGACTTCGGGAAACTTTTTCCACTGATCGGGATTATAGTCTCCGCCGTGCAGAAGATGTGGATAATCTTTGATAACGGGTTTGAATTTTTCCATATTGATCTCCATGCCGCCGCAGGCGGCTCAAAAAATCAGCGTGAAACCTGAGATCTCACTTGACGGAGACTAGGCTTTCGCGCTAAGCTCCTTACCGCCGTAAGCGGTTCTGTTTGCTGTGTCACGATTTTCGCTTGCCACCATTGTAACATATACCGCTTGCATTTGCAATACGATTTTTACAATAATACGCAAAAATTCAAACGTTTCCGAATCCGATTTTGTCTTAAATGTTTCGGGAATTTTAATTATCGGAAACCTCGGCAAAAAGTATTGACAAATCATTTTTAAAATGTTATAACGGTAATGAAAACTAAAGCGGAGGTGAATAAAGTGGCAAACGGCGACAGTTGCGGGTCAAACGGGCATTTATGTAATTTTTCTTATGCAGCCTGCGGCAGGACGCATTTTGCACTGCCGCTTTATTCGCTGTAATCAAGAAACATATGCCCGTATATGACTGTCATATACGGGTATTTTTATGTCCGTATGTCCCTCACGTCACAAAGTGAAGCGGTTGCTTCAATCAATGAGGGGAGGACATACAAATGAAAAACCAAGAACTTAAACCAATCGTGACTTCGGGTGAGAGCGTTTCAATACGAACCGCCGTCGGCGAGGAGATCACGGCGATCATTAAAAGCAATGACCCGCCCAAGGCAATCATGAATCACCTTGAAAAATATCACGGCAGTGATATTGCGGACGTTATAGGCACTCTTACCACTCAGGAAAGACGAAAATTTTACCGCGTGTGCAGTCTTGAAACGCTGGCTGAAGTGTTTGAACATACCGGCGAGGAAGAAGCGGGAGAATATCTCGGCGAAATGGATATCCGCAAAGCCGCCGAAGTGATATCCGAGCTTGATACCGATACCGCCGTTAAAATATTATCAAAAACCGAAAAAGAAAAACGCGACCTGATAATTGACACCGTAGAACCCGGGATCAGGGGCGAGCTTAAGCTTATCGCTTCATTTGACGAAGAAGAAATAGGCAGCCGAATGACCACAAACTGCATAATCATAAAAGATACTATGTCAATCAAACAGGCAATGAGCACCTTAATCAGCCAGGCAAGAAAAAATGATAATGTTTCAACGCTGTTTGCAGTCGATGAAAACAATGTATTCAACGGTGCCATAGACCTCAAGGATCTGATCACCGCCGGAAGCGAAGAAGAATTAAAAAGTCTGATCGCTACGTCGTTTCCGTATGTTTACGCAACCGAACAGATCTCCGAATGTATTGAAAAGCTGAAAGATTACTCGGAATACATCATTCCCGTGCTTGATAACTCAAACAAACTGCTCGGAGTAATCACCGCACAGAATATTATTGAAGCTTCGGATGAAGAAATGAGCGACGACTATGCAAAGCTCGGAGGTCTTACCTCCGACGAAGATCTGAACGAACCGGTTTCACACAGCATAAAAAAGCGTCTGCCGTGGTTGCTCATACTGCTCGGACTCGGAATGGTGGTTTCGACGGTAGTGGGCGTATTTGAAAAGGTTATCGCACAGCTTACACTGATAATCGCATTTCAGTCGCTGATACTTGATATGGCGGGAAACGTAGGCACCCAATCGCTTGCCGTTACCATTCGTGTGCTTACCGGAGATAAACTTTCCTTTAAGCAAAAGCTGCACCTTGTTACAAAGGAAATACGGATAAGCTTAGCCAACGGGACTCTTATCGGAATACTTGCCTTTGTTTTCGTGGGACTTTATATTTTACTGTTTAAGGGAAAAGAACCGCTGTTTTCGTTTGCGATGTCAGGGTGTATCGGTTTGTCGCTTCTTATTGCGATAATAGTCTCGGGAGCGATCGGAACGCTTGTTCCGCTGTTTTTCAAAAAAATCAAGATCGATCCCGCCGTCGCTTCCGGTCCGATGATAACCACCTTAAACGACCTGGTAGCGGTTGTGGTCTATTACGGAACGAGTCGGATATTACTTCTTAACATACTCGGTCTGGGATAATCTTATCCCGACATATAAAGCGAAAAAGCGCAGCGCGAAAATGAGATCTCACTCACTGAAGATCCGCTTTCACGCTGCGTTTTTTATATTGTCCGCTTTGGAAATTTTTAATGTTGTTTTGCGCGTGCGATGAGAAGCCTTACCCTGCCGCCGTTTTCGGGAACCTTGTCTATATATGCTTCTATAGTATAGTCATCGATATTATCGCAAAGCTCAGAGACCGTGAGCGTTCTGTATGCAAGTCCGTCCGATCTCTTTGCGCTCGGAACATAAACGGTTATATCGTCGGAATACAGATAAAGCTTTCCGCCCGACATTATACCGAAGTCCGTCACAAGCTCGGTGCTCTTAAGACTTGCAAGCAGATAGGTCTCGGAGACAGCGCCGTTTTTGAACACAAAGCAGGTCGGTCCTTCATCATAGGCATATTTTACGAGCGAGGTCAGCGTATATTTCTGAGTTCCGATCTGGTACTCACAAATATAATTCGAGTTGTTTACCTCGGTGTAGTCATAATCCTCTTGGTCTGACGTAAAGCCCGACGAATACTCGGCAGTTGTCACAATGCCGTACTTGTTTCCGTCGCCCGTAAAATCACGCAGGATCAGATCCGTGATTTTTCCGTTTGCATCTGTTGCGTAATAAATCACATCGTCAGCTTGCAGCCTTGCTCCCGTCAGACGGCTGAAAAAAACGCTTTCGGTTTCTCCGTTTGCACCCGTTTCGATCACATTTATTTCGGGCGAAACCGAAACGTCGCCGATAGTATTCACACCGACCTCTCCTGAGAGCGATCTTTCCTTAAGTTTTTTCGCAGTCGCTCCGTCAGAGTATGACACGCATACCGCGTCTCCCGTTGATATTCCGACGGTTTTGCACGCAACGGTCAGTTTTTCACCCTCTGTGGAAAACAAAGTCAGCGCAGTGGTACTGTATTCGCCGCCGTTCGGGTCGGAAAACACTTCCGTACCGACGCTTGTCACTATTCCGTATACTTCACGTGCAAATTCGCTCATCGGTATTATCTTAACGATCCCGCCGTTATGCCCGAGCAGTGCGGTAACGAGGTCTCCCGGCTTATACTCTCCGAGTACCGAAACGCTTTTTGCCGCCTCGGAGGTCTCAAAGGTATAGGTTCCGGAACCTATTTTAACCGACTGCGGCAGATTACGCGACGGCGAAACGCTCATACACGTGCCGCTGACCGAATCCGAGTAAACAAGCAAGGTCCCGGCGAGCTTCGAGTAGTATACCACATCGTATTTTTTTATCTCTGCAATACTTGAAGCCGCACCGTTGCGTCTGACCGCAACACCGCCGGTCGGCAATCCCAGATCGGAATAGCTGTTTTCAACCACATACGGTCCGTCAAGCGTACCGTTCACGACCTCAAGATAATTGTCTTCATCAAGCTTAAGATATTCTTCCGCCGAATATGCCGCCGCGATCTTCCCTTCCCTGCCGAGAACAAGAGTCACCACATCATCCTCAGCGAGGCTTCCGAACGCGGACATCTTCCGCGCCGCTTCCTTGGTTTCAAAGCCGTACTGCCGTCCGCTTACCGTAACGCTTGTCGGAATATTATCCGAAAGCACACTTGATTCGTATATTCCGGTGACCGTGTCCGAATAAGCATATACCGTATCAAGCGCTTTGATATAATAGACTGCGTCAAATTGTCTGATATCCGCTTCGGTCACACTTTTTCCGTCCCGATAAAATACCGTATTCGCGCCCCCGAGCGCAAGCTCGGCAAAATTCTTTTCGATCACGAACGGCCCTTCAAGCTTATCGCTTAAGGCTTTGTCAACATCAACCTTGCCGTCGCTTCCGAGCGAAAGCGAAAGCGTCGTTCCGTAAATCTGCCCGGTGCGGGTATTTGTGTTCATCAGGTTATAAAACAGTATCTCGCAGTCGCCGCGCGTAAGCACGTCGCCTCTTTGCAGCGTCAGCTTATCTCCGAGCGAAAGCTTGTCAAAAAGCGCAAGCTGTGCGTCGGGATACTTGCCGCTCATATCCGATTCGGTATAACCGAGCAGCCTTAACAGCATCGTTGCCGCTTCTTCAAGCTTGATGCCGTCGTTCGGTCGGAAGGTACCGTCGCTGTAGCCGTATATCCACTTGTGAGCGGTCGCAGTCTTTATATAAGGCGATGCCCAAGCAGATGCAGGCACATCGGAAAAACCTGCCGACACATTCACCGCGTTGACCGCTTCATCTTTGTATTCGGAAGCTACGGTGAGCATCTTGGAAAACTCGGCGCGCGTGACGCTTCTGTCAAGTCCAAGCTCTCCGGCAGAGTCGCCCTCAATGATACCGAGCAACTTATTTAGCCGTATCATCTCTTCGTTCGGATATTCTGCGCTTGCCGCGGCAGTCAGCGACATTACCGACGCAAGCAAAAGAATTACACACAGAAATACCGGCAAAATCTTATTTTTCATTATGTTACCCCACTTAAACATTTAACGGATATTCGCTCATTCAAACCTCAACGCATCTATCGGATTCAGCTTCGACGCCTTGCTTGCCGGCAGATATCCGAACAGCACGCCGATAAATACCGACACTCCCGCGCTCAGCGCGACCGCGAAAAAGGTCGGTCTGGCGGTAATGCCTATAGCGTTTCCGAGCACGGTCGAGCAAACCACCCCGATTATAATTCCGATGACTCCGCCCATTGCCGACGTGGTGCCGGCTTCTATCACAAACTGCCGCATGATATCGCGACGTCTCGCGCCGAGCGATTTTCTTATACCGATCTCGCGCGTGCGCTCGGTCACCGAAACAAGCATTATATTCATAATACCTATACCGCCGACAAGCAAAGATATCCCGGCAATTCCGACAAGTACGAGCGTCATCTTATTTATCATGTCCTCCATCGTGTCGATGAGCGACTGCATATTCATGATATTGTAATAGTCATCCGACTTGAATATTCCGTACAAATAATCGTCGATCAGATCCTCACACAGGCTGACGTTGCCCGAGTCGGCAACGCAGAATATATACGAGCCTATCTGAGCCCTTCCGTTCTTGCAGGCGGTTGAATACGGCAGATAAATACAGTCATCCGCCGAGCCCTCGCTTGAATCGTCGGATTCCGACAGCACTCCGACTATCGTATACAGCTCGCCTCCGACCCTGATCACCTGTCCGACCGCCTTTCCGCCGTATGCTTCGGTATTAAGATACGAGCCGATAACACAGACCTTTTCGTAATATTCGATATCCGAATACGAAATGAACCTGCCGTCGGAAAGCTCAAGGTCGTCTATGCTCATATAATCCTCCGACACGCCGGTAACGCTTGAAGAATATTCGGTATTTTTAACCTTGACCGTACCGTTCACGCCTACGCTCGGAGACATGGCTCTGAAATAAGACGAATTATCGTTGTAAAATTCGTAAAAATCATCGTCGTCCACCACTCTTGCCGCGCCGCGGCTCTGAACGCTTACGGTGAGTCTGTCCGTGCCGAGATCCGAAAACATCGAAGTGACCTGACCGGTCAAGCCCTGCATAAGGCTGACCAGAATGATGACCGCGGCAACGCCGATGATAATTCCGAGCATCGTGAGAAAAGATCTCATTTTATTTCCGGCAAGACTTTTCAGTGCAAGCTTGAATGCCTGGAAAACTCCCATAATAAATATCTCACCGTCCTTCCTCAAACGCATGATCTGCGTCGCCGTCGTAAATGATCTTTCCGTCCATTACTCTGACAATGCGCTTTGCCTGCGCCGCAATGCCGTTATCGTGGGTAATAAGCACGATGGTGTTGCCCTCGGCGTTCAACTTTTTAAGAAATTCAAGCACCTCGCGGCTGGTTTTGCTGTCAAGCGCGCCGGTCGGCTCGTCGGCAAGAATTACCGACGGATTTCCGGCAAGCGCTCTTGCGATCGACACTCTTTGCTGCTGACCGCCCGAAAGCTGACTCGGATAATTGTTAAGTTTATCCGCAAGCCCCACCCTTTCAAGCGCGGCTCTCGCCATTTCGTTTCTCTTGGATTTTCCGATCCCGGCATACAACAACGAAAGCTCCACGTTTTCAATGACCGTCAGCTTGGCGATCAGATTATACTGTTGAAAGATGAATCCGAGCATTTTGTTGCGTATCTTTGCCTGTTCGTCGTCATCAAGCTCGCTCACGTCTTCTCCGTTAAGATAATACTCACCGCTTGTCGGAACGTCAAGGCAACCGATAATATTCATAAGCGTTGATTTGCCCGAACCCGACTGCCCGACGATCGCCACAAACTCGCCTTCATATATTTTTAACGAAACTCCGTCGGCGGCGTGCACCTCAGAGTCGCCCATAACGTATATTTTGTATATGTCTCTTAAATCAATTATCGGTGTCATCTCATACCGCCTCCGGGCATTCCGCCGCTCGGACCTCCCGACGGTCTGCCTGACGAAAAGTCACCGCCTCCCGACGGGTAGTTGCCTCCGCCCTGAAAGTCACCTCCGCCGAAATTCATGAACATATCGTCATCGCTCTTTAGACGCACTGCCTGCGGCACATAAACCGTATCTCCCTCCGAAAGCTCGCCCGGATCGGTAAGTTCGATATAATCATCATTTGCAATACCGGTCGTCACCTTTACGCTGCGATAGCCTTCCGGAGCGTTATCGTCCGCAGACTTGCTTCCGTCGTCCGCTACATATACAACATCTCCGCGCTGTATTGCCGCAGACGGAACCGACAGCACATTTTCGGCTTCCTCCACGATTATCGATGCGTCGACATTCATTCCGGCAAGCATTCCGTCCGGAGGATTATCAATACGAATGGTAACGGGATAGCTCGTTGAATTATACGTGGTAGTGCCGACTACGCTGACCTTGGTGATCACGCCATCAATATTTTCGGCAGAGATCGCGTCACACGAAATCACTACTTTCTGACCTGTCTTAACCAGACTTATATCAAGCTCGTCAAGCGAAATGTCAAAAGTCAGGTATGAAAGATCGTATATCAGCGCAAGCGTGGTCTGTCCTTTCGTTGCGTCAAGGGTATCGCCCGCTTTGCTGTATTTTTCTATCACGGTTCCCGTGATCGGCGCCTTTATCGAGTAGTCGTCAAGCTTTTCACGGGTATTTTCGAAAGAAAGCGCGGCGTCGTCAAGCGAGGCTTTCGCATCTTTATAACTGTTTTGAAGCTCCTCACTTTCAAGTCGGCAAAGCAATGTGCCCTCCGAAACCGTTTCACCTTTGGAAACGATCACGACGACCGTTCCCGCAGTTTTGCTTGTTATGGTTTTTTCTTCATTGTATTCAAGCTTTCCGCCGGACAGGCTGACCGAATCGCCTAACTCAAGGGTTGCCGACACCGTATTCAAAAGAACGCCGTCCGCATTATCAATGCTGACCTTTATATAGCGCACGCTTCTGCCGTTATAGTCGCTTACAAAGCGGTCGATCTCCTCAACGCGGCAAACGATCTTTTCGTACGATCCGTCAAGCACGGCATATCCGTTGTCCCCGACCTTTACATTTTCGGCATCCGAAGCGGCAAACGGCAGAGTGAGGTGCATTACGGAATAGTCGCGGATATCGGCTATCTCTGCACCTGCTCTTATTTCGTCTCCCTCAGATACATACACTTTGGTCACTATCCCGCCGATATCGGACGATATTTCAAGCTCGTCAAGTGATTCAAGCGTCTGTTTATAGCTCCGCTCGGTCCGCTCATATGAGATCTGTGCACGGTCTATGGTGTTTTCCATATCGGAGGAATCAATAACATACATTATGTCATCCTTGTTTACGGTATCGCCCTCCTCAAAGTTACATTCGAGGATCTCGCCGCCGACTCCCGCAGTGACCGAGTACGAGTCGGCAGGCTTAAGTGTGCCGCTTGCGGTAAGCGTGTTTCTTATGGTTTGCTTTGCGACTTTGCCCTCGATATAGGTGATCTCGCTCGCCGCCTGAGGCTTTGAGCGCGGCAAAAACATAAATGCTGCCGCTGCCGCAAGCAAAATAAGTATCAGCACGACGATAAACGTCTTTTTACGCGCGCCCTTATGCTTTTTCTTCTTTTTTGAACCGTTATCCAAAATATTCCCTCCGATCGTTTTTTATCAACGCTGTAAGTATAATACCGCTTTGTGACGGTTTTTTGACGGCGGTATAAATTTCAACCGAATTTTAGGAAATTAAAAACAAAACTTCAAGCAGTTGACTTTTTTAAAAAGCAGTGTTAAAATATAAAGTAATTCGGACCTGTTGCCGCGGCGAAAGGATATACATATGCATATACCGTCAAAACCGACCGACCTTCTGACAATAACCGATTTTGACAGCGCGCTCCGTGAATACGAGCAAAACGGAATATCTCATTATTCAAAAGAAAAATGGCTCTATATCCCCGACCGCTATGACGAATACAGGTACTTGCTCGGAACCAAAGGAAAAAATCCGATAGTCTGCGTAGGTATCAACCCCTCAACGGCAGAACCGGACAAGCTTGATAACACGGTCAAAAGCGTGGAACGCCACGCGCTGTCCGCCGGGTATGACAGCTTTATAATGTTCAACGTATATCCGCAGCGTGCGACCAAGCCCGACGATATGGACAGAGTGCCGAACCCGATAATGCACCGGGAAAACATGAAAGCCTTTGAATATGTCCTCAAAACTCTCGGCGCGCGTGCGATCTGGGCGGCATGGGGAGCGATAATCGAAAAGCGCGCATATCTTTCCGAACTTATCGCCGACATGGCTCATATTGCCGAAAAATACGGCGCCGTGTGGTACACAAACGGTCCGAACTCCAAGAAGGGGCATCCTCATCACCCGCTGTATCTTCCGAATTCAAGCCGATTTGCATCCTTTGATCCGCAGGCTTATATTGCTGACGTACTAAATCAAAAATAAATATGCTACGCTTTGAAAGGCACGGTAAAAAATGAACTTCCATATTCCCGAAAACTACAAATCATTGCTTGACCTGAGACAAACCGAAGTCGCGATCAAAAAGGTCAAGGACTTTTTCGAGCGTGACCTTGCAATTCAGTTAAATCTGACCCGCGTATCCGCTCCGCTGTTTGTCAGACACTCCTCCGGACTCAACGATACCCTGAACGGAGTCGAGCGCCCGGTCAATTTTGATGTAAAAAACATCTGTGATGATGCCGAGATCGTGCAGTCGCTTGCAAAATGGAAGCGTCACGCGTTGAACATCTACGCATTCAACCCGGGAGAGGGACTTTACACCGACATGAACGCCGTGAGACGTGATGAAGACACCGACAACATTCACTCGGTATTCGTCGATCAGTGGGATTGGGAAAAGATCATAAAGAAAGAAGAACGCACGCTTGACACGCTGAAACTCACCGTAAGGCGGATATACCGCGCTCTGCTTCACACTGAATATTATATTTCGTATGAATACTCGTTCATCAAGCGTCAGCTCCCCGAAGAAATAAAATTTATCACCACTCAGGAGCTTGAGGACAAATATCCCGAACTTTCGCCTAAAGAACGCGAATATGCGGCGGCGAAGGAGCATGGGGCAATTTTCATTATGCAGATAGGCGGAAAGCTGAAGTCCGGCAAGATTCACGACGGCAGAGCACCCGACTATGACGATTGGAGCCTGAACGGCGACATAATCGTTTACTATCCTCTACTTGATATAGCGCTTGAGCTTTCGTCCATGGGCATACGCGTTGACGAAAAATCGCTGCTTGTTCAGCTTGAAGAAAGAGGCTGTCCCGAGCGTGCCGATCTGCCGTTCCACCGAGAATTGCTTGAAGGTAAGCTCCCTTATACCATCGGCGGCGGTATCGGTCA
>DHJP01000044.1:25870-27531 GCA_002404395.1 Clostridiales bacterium UBA4717 | reverse complement strand
AAAGCCCACATCGGCGAGGTGCAATCCTCAATATGGGATGAAGCGACCTTTGAAAACTGCAAGCGGCACGGGATCGAGCTGTTATAAAAACACAGAGCGACGTCAATATAAATAATCCCCATACAGCAGATACTTGAAAAGGCAAAAAGCTTTCAAGTACGCTATATGGGGATTATTTCATTTACCAATGATCATTCCGACAATAACTATCAATCCCGATCGGCCTTGCGCCGACCGGATTTTATTATTCGTTTCTGCAACCGAAAAAGGGACTGTTTTCACAGTCCCTTTTTCACATTTACTGTTTTTGGTCCTCATAAACGAATTCCGCTGTGTATCTGTCGGTGATCGGATCGGGGGACATCGAGTAATCGGCAAAGACCGCGCACCCCCTGAGTGCTGACCAACCGATCGAACGCCTGACACCACCGGCAAAAAGTTCCGGACGCCGTTTTAAAAGTATCCGCTTGGCTTTTGTCAAATCAAAACGCAACAGCTCGGGAAGCCTGCCCTCGCTGTTCGACTCCATACGGTCAAGCATCAGCACTTCTTTAAGCTCCGCTTCATCGACGCCCTCAACAGTGCGCACGGCATCGTAAAGTACACGCGTAAAATCATCGAGCGATATCCTCATATCGTATTGCATCTCGTCCGCAAGCTTTTCATAGACCTCAAACGGTGTACGCCGCGACGCCTTTATCAAAAAGTCGAGCGTGCGCAAAAAGCGTGCGCTGTTGTAAAGCCGCTCGTGAATATCTTCAATACGCTTAAGCGTCAAAAGTTCCTCGTGCGACAGCCATTTTGTCGAGCTTACTTCATACGGCGCCGTACTGTCATGCTCGCACGGATATAAGTATCCGTCCTCACCCATCGCCGATCCGTGAAGCACTTTGAGAAAACCAAGCTGAAGCATCCGCGGCTTCATTCCGAAAGCGCGATCAAAGCCGCGCCCAAAGGAAGTGTAATCCTCAAACGGCAGTCCGGCGATCAGGTCGGTGTGAACCGACACATTTCCGAGCGATATAAGTCTTACGGTATTTGCTTCGAGCAGGTCAAGCTTTTCGCGCCTGCCGATCGCTTCAAGCGTTTTTTCGTTAAAGCTCTGTATCCCGACTTCGAACTGCGCCGCGCCCGACGGAAAGCGCGATATGACTTCAAGCGTTTCAAAGTCAAGCAATCGCGCGGCAATTTCAAAATGAAAGGTCACGCCTTCGGGGATCGCGCCGCCGTAATTGTCGATAATAAATTGAAAAAGTTCAAGCGCGCGTTTGCGGTCGGCGTTAAAGGTGCGGTCAACAAATTTTATGGTGCGGGTCCCTGAAGCGGCAAGCTTCAGTATCTCCGACTTTGACCGCTCAAGCGGAAAGAAGCGCAATCCTCCGCCCCCACAGGTTCCCGACAGGCAAAAAGCGCATGAAAACGGGCATCCGCGGCTCGTTTCAATATAAGCGATGCGCCCGCATAACGTGTCAAAATATTCGGGAAGATAAGGACTCGGCGGAAGCTTGAGCGGTGCGGACGGAAGATTTGATACGATTCCCTCCACGCTGCGGTAAGATAACCCGCCCACCGACTCAAAGCCGCTGCCTAAAGCAAGCGCGTCGGCAAGCGCGGCAAAGCTTTGTTCGCCCTCTCCGCTCAGAATAAAGTCAATAAACGGA
>DHJP01000044.1:23365-25846 GCA_002404395.1 Clostridiales bacterium UBA4717 | reverse complement strand
CGGGATAAGTTTCAAGCAACTCCCGCGAGCTGTAGGAGACCTCTGGACCGCCGAGAATTATATAAGCGTTCGGCAGCTTTGCCTTAACCTGCTTCGCAAGCTTAAGCACCCGCGAAAAATTCCAGATATAGGTGCAAAAGCCTATCGCATCGGGCGACGCGTCAAGTATACGCGCAAGCGTGACCTCGCTTTTTTCGTTTATCGTGCCCTCAAGCACCGCCGCGTCAACATCCCCGATACTGTATTCACGCACTCCGGCAAGCAGACACCATGCGGCAAGCGATGAGTGAATATACTTGGAATTTATCTGACAGATAACCGTTTTCATTGCTCAGATAAACAGTCGGCGGTAGACATCGAGCATTTCTTCATAGCTGAGCACATACGGACTGTTGGCATAATTGCCGGCGCCCGATACGAGATCAACATATTCACGGCGCGTTTCCTCGTCAAGCTTCAGTTTAACATCCGCAAGTGCGGGGATCTCATGCGCGATCTCTTCGATCCCGGCTCCGATATATGCGGAAAACTCGCGCAGTCTGCGCTCGCCGCGCTCGGTCTTCATATTGTACTTGATATATTCACCCGTAAAAGCCGCGCAGGCTCTGCCGTGCGATATGCCCTTCATGAGCGTAAGACTGTAGCCGAGCGGATGCGGAAATCCGGTTCCGGTAGTGTTTATCGCCACTCCGCCCGCACATGCCGCCGCCATAAGCTCGGCTCTCAGTGCCTTCGCCTCAACCGATCCGGGCGATTTGAACAACGTCTCGGAATCGGTACGCAGCGCCGCAAAGCCATGCCACAGCTTCTTTGCCCCGTATAGCGCGAACATCGAAGAAATATCGGTGGATTTCGGCGAAAGATAACTCTCAAGGCAGTGGCAGAACGCGTCAAGCGCAGTGCTTACCGTGTAGCTGTATCCGAGCGATTCGGTGTACTTCGGATCAAGCACCGCAAGCTTTGCAAACGAGTATTTGTTTTTGAAAGTTTTCTTTTTGTTTTCGCCGTCGAGCGTGAGCACCGAGTAGTTGTTGACTTCACTGCCGGTGCCCGAAGTAGTCGTAATGCAGACAAGCTCAAGCGACGGCGCAAGATCGTCCGTAAAAAGCGCGTCGGGCGAGATCCGCGGATTTGCGGCAAATGCCGCTATCGCCTTTGCGGCGTCAAGCGGCGAACCGCCTCCGATGCCTATTACAAAATCCGCACCCGACTTTGCCGCAAGCTGCCCGCCGTCAAAGCAGACCGAAAGCAACGGATTTTCACCGATGCGATCAAAAATCGTGTATCCGACGCCTGCTTCATCAAGCAGCGCCGTAACATCATCAAGCGCACCGCAAAGCTTTGCGCTGTGCCTGCCGGTAACAATAAATGCGTGCTTTCCGCGTATAAGCTCAGCGCGTGCGCGAAGGACCGCGCCCTCGCCGAACACCGTGCGCACCGGCATATAAAAGTTGAAATTCGTCATAGCAGTATCCATGTCGGCGAAGCCGACTCAAAGAATAATCGTAATTTTTTTATCATCCCATACAGTATAGCATATCCGCGCGACGGATTCAAGCACAAAAAGCAAAACTCCCCGAAGCGAAGGACAAGCCTCGCTTCGGGGAATCTGTATTTGCTTTATCCGCAGTACGGAAGCCGCTCGTAACCGAGCCAGCCGGCAATATGCCTTGCGAGGATCGTACGGTCAAGCGAGTTGACAACGCCGTCTGCGTTCATGTCAGCATATCGTAAGTCAACTTTGTCCTCATAACCGTCCCAATCTGCCACATATCTTGCAAGAATGATATAGTCAACCGTGTCGACCGATCCGTCACAGTTAACATCGCCGAGCCGATAGTCAAGCACCGCCACGCTTCCGTTGTTTACTTCAAATTCCACGGTACGCAGGTTGACATCGTATATTCCGTGATTCTTGTTGTCATAACTTACTTCGATCGGAATATTTCCCTCCGGAGCACCTTCCTTGATCTTGAAAACCAAGGTGACAAGCTTACCGTTTGCAGTAATATTTTCACTTGCAGTATCGTTTGCCCACGAAAGCTTATAGGGTCTCTTGGAATAATTATTTCCATGCACAGCTCCCGGCAGACAACCGTGCTCCTTCACTTCTGTAAGCGTCAGATATGTGTTGTCATAGTTGACCGAAAGTAACATTGAAACAATTCCGGGATTGTCTGCAATCGAAATATCGACCTCAACCTTTTCTCCTGCTCTGCCTGCCGCCCTGCCGACATTTAAAGTCGGGGTATTCGAGCCGAGCTTCGGAATAAGCGTAATGCTGTCGCGCTCGTCGCAACGTGTGCAATGGTGCGACTTTTCGCCGCCTGCAGCCGCGGTCGGTTCAAGGTCTACCGTCCACTCAAGCTCAAAGTCATGTCCGAGGGCATTGAGGATATGCTCTTCTTCGTGCGAGCATACCGAGCAAATGCGCGTTTCAAGTCCGCCTTCAACACAACTCGGCGCGGTCACTACCGTCCA
>DHJP01000044.1:0-23327 GCA_002404395.1 Clostridiales bacterium UBA4717 | reverse complement strand
ACCGTCCACGTGCCGAAAGTATGTTTGAGCTTTGCGGTAACTTCATCCCTTGTCTTGCCGCAAAGCGTGCAGGTGTAGGTCTTGATCCCGGTAGCCGAGCAGCTTGCGGCGCGCTTCACTTCGCCTGCGTCCCAATTGTGTTCGCAGTATTCTTCACCGCGCAGCCATGCTTTCATTTCCTCAAGATTATCGAATATTCTTGTATCTTTTCCCGCCTGACCTATGTCATACAGCGACAACAGCAGCTTTCCGTCCTTATCCTCAAGGTTTACTCCGATAGTCGCATAGTTACCGTACTCCCAGATCCCGTCACTGTCTCGTGAAAGCGGGAATATGTTGATCCATGCCGAGTTGAGTCCCGAATATTTCAATACTCCGTCCTTAGACAGATACGGCACATATGTCGCATGAGTAATGTTCTCACCCGTGCAGGCGATAAGCCGTCTCCACATAGTTCCGTCCTGCGTCAGGTACACACCGACCTTTTCGATAGCCGCATCCTCATTGTGGTCAAGATATACTCCGTATTCGTCAATGATGTCGGGGCCGTAGTTTGATTCAATATCGTCTATTTCAAAATACATTCCGTACAGCGGATGCTCGACCTGCGGCGTTACAACCTCAATAAACTTAATGCCGCAACGCGTGCAGACTCCGTTTACGAAATTATGTCCGAGAGTCGGTATCTCAAATTCGCGCTCTTCGCTGCACACTTCACACTTGCAGAGCTTTTTACCGGGTGTCGTGCAGGTCGCCTTTTCGCTGACGCTTCCCTCGTTCCATTTATGCGCCGCCGGAAGCGTTATCGTCTCTTCTGCTCCGCACACCGCACAGCTCCGCTTTGCCTGTCCGTCGGTCGTGCAGGTGGGCGCAACTGTTATCGTCTCATTCCACTCATGCCCTGCCGGGATCGCAGCCGTGCAGCTTGCCTCACAGCCTTCGCGTGTACAGCTGTACCTGATAATTCCGTCGCTCGTGCAGGTCTTTGCCTGTTCGATAACGCCGTCGTTCCAATTGTGTCCGAGCTGTTCCACGTAGTCGGCACGGTAAGAATATCCGCACTCACAAGTATATACAGTGTATCCGACATTCATACAGTCAGGCTCTATAGTTTCGGTCGTATATTCATGTGTATGTACCGTTACTTCATATCCGCAGCCGTCGCAGATATTGTCATCTCCGAAATGATGTCCGCTTGCCTGGATCGTCTGACGCTTTGTTGAGTCACAGCCGTCTCGCGTGCAGGTAAATTCAATGTATCCGTCCTCGGTGCAGGTCGCGTCGCGCGTATCTGTGATCTCATACGCATGACCGAGCGCGCTCAGATACTCGCGCTCAACCTCACCGCACTCACAGCTGCGCTCACGCATTCCGCCTTCAACACAGCTCGGCGCGGTCACTACCGTCCACGTGCCGAAAGTATGCGTGTGAGCGTCAAGCGCCACAAACGGGATGTTGCTATTTTTCGCATACGTCTCCGCCGTGCTGCCCGTGTAACCGTAGATGGTAAATGCACTTGCATAACCGTAAAACGCATCATCGCTTATCCGTTTGACATTCTTAGGTATAGTGATTTTTTCAAGCTTGCTGCAGTCGTAAAAGGCATTTGATGCGATTACTTCGGTTCCTTCGGGCAGTTCAACCTCAACAAGCGACGTTTCCCTAAACGACCCCTGATAGAGATCCTTAAGCCCGCTTCCGAATTTTACGCTTGTAAGCTTTGTACACTTGTAGAACGCCCATTCATGTAACGCAGTCAGGCTGTCCGGCAGGCTGACCGATTCAAGATATTCGCAATGTGAAAATGCGGAATATGCTATGTAGTCAACTCCCTCGGGAATTTCATAGCTTGTGCGTTTGTTGCCGAGCGGATAGAAACAAAGCGCTTTCATATCCTTGGTGTAAATTGCACCGTCAAGCGCAATATATTTTTGATTTTCAGCAGAAACGACGAAGTTTTCAAGCGAAGTCACACTGTTAAAAGCATTATAATACAATATTTCAACTCCGCTGCCGATAACAACGGAAGTAAGTCCGGTGCAGCCATAAAAAGCACATTCGCCGACCGTCTTTACACTGTCGGGGATTGTTACGCCCGTCAGATTGCTGCAGCCGGAGAAGGCATAACTTCCGATGCTTTCTACCGATTCACCGATCGTGAGCTTTGTGATCTGCCCCAAGTACTTGCCCCATGGGGTAGACCTGCCAACCGACCAATTCTTCATTTTACCCGTGCCGCTTATCACAAGCTCGCCATCTTTGTAAAGGATCCACGTAAGGTTGTCGCCGCACGTGCCTTCGACAAGGATCTCGCGGTCGGAAAGAGCGACGAACGGAATGTTGTTTTCGTTCGCGTACGTCTCCGCCGTGCTGCCCGTGTAGCCATAGATCGTGACGTTTGGGGTTCCTGAAAATGCTGAATCGCTGTTAAAATTAACGCTCTTAGGAATGATTATTTTTTCAAGTTTTTTACAATTGCAGAAGATATATTGCGCTATTGTCTCAGTTCCTTCGGGCAGTTCAACCTCAACAAGCGGCGTATCCATAAACGACCCCTGATATAGCTCCTTAAGCCCGCTTCCGAATTTTACGCTTGTAAGCTTTGTACAATTGTAAAAAGCCCAATCACGCAGCATTGTCAGGCTGTCCGGCAGGCTGACCGATTCAAGATATTCGCAATGTGAAAATGCGGAATATGCTACGTAGTCAACTCCCTCGGGAATTTCATAGCTTGTGCGCTTGTTGCCGATCGGATAGAAGCAAAGCACTTTCATATCCTTGGTGTAAATTACACCGTCAATCGCAATATATTTTTGATTTTCAGCAGAAACGACGAAGTTTTCAAGCGAAGTCACATTGTTAAAGGCATTATAATACAATATTTCAACTCCGCTGCCGACAACAACAGAAGTAAGTCCTGTGCAACCATAAAAAGCACATGTGCCGACCGTCTTTACACTGTCGGGGATTGTTATGCTCGTCAGATTGCTGCAGCCGTAGAAAGCGTAACTTCCGATGCTTTCTACCGATTCACCGATAGTGAGCTTTGTGATCTGCTTCGTGTACTTGCCCCATGGGGTAACAGTACCAACCGACCAGCCCGTCATTTTACCCGTGCCGCTTATTACAAGCTCGCCGTCCGTATAAAGTATCCACGTGAGGTTGTCGCCGCACGTGCCTTCGGCAAGGATCTCGCGGTCGGAAAGAGCGACGAACGGAATGTTGTTTTCGTTCGCGTACGTCTCCGCCGTGCTGCCCGCGTAACCATAGATAGTGACGTTATTGCAGTTGTAGAAAACATCGCTGCCAAAAGTTGCGCTACTGTTAAGGATAGTCACTTTAATAAGTTTATCGCGGTGCATGAACGCTCCGGAGTCGATGTTTGTTACACTCGCAGGTACCGTTACACTTACAAGCTCACTGCACTCCCAGCCCCAAAACGCATCCTCATATATTCTTGTCACGCCGTCCGGAATTTCATAATTGCCGGTTTTACCGCCCGGGAAGGTAATCAACAAAGTTTTATTTTTGTCAAAAAGGACCCCTTCTGCCGAGGAATAATTTGCATTATCCGACGCAACATTTATTTCCTTAAGCTTGCTGCAACTTGCAAATGCCCCGTTTCCGATTTCCGTCACATTCGCCGGAATCGTCAGCTCAGTCAGCCTGCAGCAATATGCAAATGCACTGCTTTCAATATTTGTTACACTGTCCGGAATTGCAAGTTCGGTCAGCCCTTCACACTCCCAAAATGCGCATGCCCCTATCTTCTTAAGGTCTGCAGGAAGTGTAATATGCGTCAGCGAGGTGCAATAAGCAAACGCAGCGTATCCGATGTCGGTCAATCCGTTCGAAAGCACCACCTCTTCAAGATTCCTACATTCTTTAAAAGCACCGTGTCCAATGCTTGTCACATTGCTCGGAATCGTAACTTTTGTAAGACTGCCCCAACCGTAGAAAGCTTCATAACCTATGTCCGTTATGTTGTTCGGAATGACAATTTCGGTCAGTTTTTCATTGTTAAGATAAACATCGGCAATGTATGTACACGGAGACGCGTACGAGTCTGAGAAAACAATATTAAGCCATGCTTCAAAGTCAACGATATATACCGACTTCAATGCATTACAGCCGTAAAATGCCCATCCGCAAATACGGGTTACACTTTCGGCTATCGATGCACTTGTAAGGCTGCTGCAATCGGCAAATGCATACTTACCGATTCCCGTCACCCCTTCGCCGATCGTCAGCTTCGTGATCTTGGTGCGGTTACTGTACCACGGAGCGCAGTTTGAATTGTTGTTAGTATAATCATACATCGCCCCCGTGCCGCTTATCACAAGCTCGCCGTCCTTGTAAAGAATCCACGTAAGGTTGTCGCCGCACGTGCCTTCGGCAAGGATCTCGCGCTCGTCAAGTGCCACAAACGGAATGTTGTTATTTTTCGCGTACGTCTCTGCCGTGCTGCCCGCGTAACCATAGATAGTGACGTTATTGCAGTTGTAGAAAACATCGCTGCCAAAAGTTGCGGTTTTGCTTAAAATCGTCACGCTCGTCAGACTGCTGCATCCATAGAAGGCTCTTTCACCTATACTTGTCACGCTTTCGGGAATTGTTACACTTGTCAATCCGCTGCAAGCGCAAAAGGCATAGTCAATGATACTCGTCACGCCGTCAGAAATAGCATATTCTCCGCTCTTTCCACCGGGATAGCATATCAGTGAAGTTTTACTTTTGTTGAAAAGCACGCCGTCAACCGAAATATAGTCGTTATTGTTTTCACTGACCTCTACGCAAGTCAAGCCGGTACAATCACCGAAGATTCCTGTACCTATACTCGTCACACTTTCGGGAATTGTAACGCTCGTCAGCCCGATACATCCGCCGAAAGCCCATTCTCCGATAGTCTTTACGCCATTCGGTATCAATACTTCGGTAAGCATTTTACACCCATCAAAGGCACTCCCGCCTATGCTTGTCACACTGTTCGGGATCGTCACGCTCGTCAGACTGATGCAGCTGGCAAATGCCCATTCACCTATGCTAGTCACGCTGTCGGGAATCGTCACACTCGTCAGACTGCGGCATGAAACAAAAGTATACTCGCCGATACTCGTCACGCCTGCAGGTATGTCAATACCCGTAAGCACAGAACAATAAGCAAACGCAAATTTGCCTATGTTCGTCACATTTCCAGACATTTTAACTGTCGTCATTGCTCGGCAGCTGTTAAAGGCATGGTCGCCTATGCTAGTCACGCTGTCGGAAATTGCTGCATTTACAAGGTTGCTGCAATCAAGGAAAGCATACGTGCCAACACTTGTCACACCCTCGCCGATCGTCAGCTTCGTGATCTTGGTGCGGTTACTGTACCACGGAGCGCAGTTTAAAATGTTGTTAGTATAATCCTTCATCGCCCCTGTGCCGCTTATCACAAGCTCGCCGTCCTTGTAAAGGATCCACGTGAGGTTGTCACCGCACGTGCCTTCGGCAAGGATCTCGCGCTCGTCAAGTGCCACAAACGGAATGTTGTATTTTTTCGCGTACGTCTCCGCCGTGCTGCCCACGTAACCGTAGATCGTGACGTTCGGGGAGCCGTTAAGCGACAAGTTACCGATACTGCTTACACTCTTCGGAATAACTATTTTTTCAAGCGACTTGCAGCCGCCGAACGTACGGTATCCGATGCTCTTAACACCGTCTTCAAGCTCAACGCTCGTTATGTCACTGCCGCTGAAGTTGAATTCGCCGAGCGATTCTACCGTTTTCGGGATCTTCAACTCGGTAGTCTTAACATTGTCAATATAAAGAGACTTCGCAAAATAAAGCGGGTTTGCCGCCTCGTTGCCGAACTCTATCGTGCACCATGCCGCGAGATCGGATATGTACACGCCCTTAAGCGAGCTGCAGCCGTTAAATGCGTAATTTCCGACCTCGGTAAGGCTTCCGGGCAGAGTCACACGCTCAAGCTTGCTGCAGTTACCGAACGTATTTTCCAAAATCGCAGTCACACCCTCGGGCAGCGTTATTTCAACAAGCGACGAGCAGTTAATAAACGCGCTGTTTCCGATGCTCACAACTCCTTCCGGCAGCTTGACCTCGGTCAGAGCGGTACAACCCTCAAACGCAAAGCCGCCGATCGAGGTAATGCCCTCGGGCAGCGAGATCCCGGTCAGCTTACTGCACGCGGAAAACGCATTATCCCCGACTGTTGTTACGCCGGATTTTATTGTAACTTTGGTGATATTTCCTATGTATGAGTACCACGGTGCAATGTCGCTGGTTCCAAGCTTCATCGCCCCCGTGCCGCTTATTACCAGCTCGCCGTCTTTGTAAAGAATCCACGTGAGGTTGTCACCGCACGTGCCTTCGGTAAGGATCTCGCGCTCGTCAAGCGCTACAAATGGAATGTCGTTTTCGTTCGCGTACGTCTCCGCCGTGCTGCCCGCATAGCCGTAGATAGTGACGTTATTGCAGTTGTAGAAAACATCGCTGCCAAAGGTTGCGGTTTTGCTTAAAATCGTCACGCTCGTCAGGCTGCTGCAGCCATAGAAGGCACTACCGCCTATGCTCGTCACGCTGTCTGAAATTGTTACTTCCTCTAGATTTTCACATTCACAAAATGCACCATATGGTATTTTAGTCAAATTGTTCGAGAGCCTTAGCTTTACAAGATTTTTGCATCCGTCGAAAGCGTACTCGCCTATACTTGTCACTCTGTCGGGGATAATATATTCGCTTTTGCCATTTTTCCCTGCTGGATAGCATAGCAATGAGGTCATTGAGCCATTAAAAAGTACTCCGTCAACAGATATATAATTTTGACATCCTTCTTCAACCTCAATATTCGTTAGATTAACGCAACCAGAGAATGCAGATACCCCGATATAATTAACTCCCATAGGAACAGATACACTTGTCAAAGATTCACATAACCGAAAAGCAGCCCTACCAATTTCCTTAATACCTTTCGGGATGCTAACATATGCCAAATTTTTACACCAAAAAAACGAGTTTTTGCCAATACTTGTCACGCTTTCGGGTATATTAACACTCGTTAATCCATTACACCATGAGAAAGCAGAATCAGCAATGCTATTAACTCCTTCAGGAATAGAATATGTAATATCTTCAAAAGATTTTGCAATAGGATAACACAATAATACTGTCTTTTCTTTGTCAAACAACACACCATCAATCGAAGAATAATTAGGATTTTCAGAATCAACATCTATACTGATTAGCTTTTCACATCCTCCAAACGTCGAGTTACCGACATGACTGTCACCAATTTTTGTCACACTTTCAGGTATAGTAATGCTTATAAATCCGCAATGACTAAAAGTTCCTCCGCCTATATTAGTTACACTGCTCGGAATTGTAATATACATAAGATTTTTACAGCCGAAAAATGCATAGTTCTCTATGCTTGTTACACTATCAGGAACAACCACTCTCACAAGGCTATAGCAATCGGCAAACGCCCACGCACCTATATTATTAACACCTTCCGAAATGCTGATATTGCAAATATAGCTATAAAAATCATACCACGGTGGTATAGCAGTGTAACGATTATAATCCTGCATATTTCCCCTACCGGAAATTATTAATTCACCATCTTTATACAGAACCCATATGAGTTCGTCTCCGCACGTGCCTTGAGATATTATCTTTCTTTCTTGGCTGTCAAGTGCATCAAAAGGAATTTTATTTTTATCGGCATAAGTCTCTGCCGTACTTCCGCTATATCCAATTAATTTTATTGGAGCTCGTTCCCCAAACACCCTATCGTCTATACTCGCCTCGCGGTTTAATATAGTCACGCTTTTCAAATTGCTACACAAATAAAATGCACTATCGCCTATACTCATCACACTTTCGGGAATTATTAAACTTGTCAAACTATCGCAACCACTGAAAGCATACCGACATATGCTAGTCACGCTGTCCGGGATCGTCACGCTCGTCAGGCTGCTGCATCCATAGAAGGCCCAACCGCCTATGCTCGTCACGCTGTCCGGGATCGTCACGCTCGTCAGGCTGTTGCATCCAGAGAAGGCACTACCGCCTATGCTCGTCACGCCATCGTCAATTGTAACTTTTTTGATATTGCTACGATTGCTGTACCATGGTAAACTTGAGCTTGAATAATCCTTCATCGCCCCCGTACCGCTTATCGTTAGTTCACCTGTTGTGGTATCAAGCGTCCACTTGAGGTTGTCGCCGTTCGCGCCGCAGGTGCCGGAAACCACGTTTGACGAAGCGTACAGCGACGCGTTTTCAGGCTCGTAGGTCACGGTTTCGACGCTCTCATCCGCCGAAGCCGTTTCTTTCAAGACTTCGACATATCCCTCCGCAGTCTCCGGCAAATTTTCCGCTTCCGCAGTCTCCGCCGTATCTGCTTCATTCTCGGGCGAAGTATAGATCACCGTAATGCCGCTTTCGGCGCTCATCGGCATGATCAGACACCCGCCGAGCATTATCACCGCGAGGATCAAAGCCATACTCTTTCTTAACATTTCTTCATGCTCCTTTCAGAATTTATGTATCTGCAATAAATTACACACACTGACCGTGACAACGCAAAAAACGCCGGAGCGGCGGGGATCTCAAACTCTCCGCACACTCCGACGTATAATTATGCAATCGTATATAGCAATATTTACAGCAACGCCAAAAAGACAGACTTATTCTGTCTGTCTGTCTGTCTGTCTGTCTGTCTGTCTGTCTGTCTGTCTGATTTTAGGCGATTTTTTCATGTCTGTCAAGTCCTTTTTACATAAAATTTAAATTTTTTTATGAAAGACGCCCTCCGACACGCCGAGTCGGAACAAAAATATGCAGTCGATATTGCAACTGCTGTTACAGTAAAATTTTACCATATAATCACCGGCTTGTCAACACTCGGCGAGATATTTTTGAATTTTTTGTAAAAGGTGTTTACAAAACAAGGCGAATGTAATATAATTGGTAATAACAATAGTAAAGGCAACGACCGGTAAGAATCCGACAAAAGCTCCGTTTCAGAGAGGCGCGCCGCGGCTGTAAGCGCGTCCGGAGTGCTCGGGCTGTGCTCCCGCGAGCCGGCGGACCGAATATCCGCACGTTTTCCGCGTTAAGGAATCAAAGCTACAAATCAAAGTGGAACCGCGACTTTTCACGCCGCCTTTATGTGTTTGCATAGGGCGGCGTTTATTTTTTATTCCGGAGTGATCAGGTAATGAGCGACAACTTAAAGCTTAACGCCGAGCTGTTGATCGGCAACATATTGAACAAAGCCGAAAAAACCGGCAGTGAGATCAGAGAAGATATTCGCGTGATCCGTGAGCGCGACCCTGCCGCCACCTCAGACATTGAAGTGGCGCTGCTCTATTCGGGCTTTCACGCGATCCTTGCGCACCGGCTCTCGCACGGTTTATACAAGAAAAAGCACTATTTTTCGGCGCGGCTCGTCAGTCAGGCGGCACGCTTCCTGACCGGTATTGAGATCCATCCCGGCGCAAAGATCGGGCACGGACTCTTCATCGACCACGGCAGCGGCGTTGTGATCGGCGAGACTGCCGAGATCGGCGACAACTGCACGATATATCAGGGCGTGACCCTCGGCGGCACGGGCAAGCACACGGGCAAGCGTCACCCCACGCTCGGCGACAATGTCATGGTCGGCTCGGGCGCAAAGGTGCTCGGACCGTTCAAGGTCGGCTCGGGCGCGAAGATCGCCGCGGGCGCGGTCGTGCTTGAGGCGATCCCCGAAAACAGCACCGCCGTCGGCATTCCGGCGCGTGTGGTCAGGATCGGCAGTGAGAAGCTGCCGATCGAGTCGGATCTTGATCAGGTTCACATTCCCGACCCGGTCTCGCAGGAATTTTGCCGATTGAACTCAAAGCTTGCGGTGCTTGAAAAAAAGCTGAGTGAAATCACCGATAAAAGCGACAAATAACAGATACAGAAAGCGGAAATTAAAATTATGAGATTTTACAACACACTCACCGGTACAAAAGAAGAATTTACGCCGCTTGAGGACGGCAAGGTAAAAATATACGCCTGCGGGCCGACGGTATACAACTTTTTCCACATCGGAAACGCGCGCTGCTTCGTAGTCTTTGATATGCTGCGCCGCTATCTCGAATACCGCGGCTACGACGTGAAGTTCGTGCAGAACTTCACCGATATCGACGACAAAATGATCAAGCGTGCGAACGAGGAAGGCACCACGGTCGCGGCGGTCGCCGAAAAATACATCGGCGAATATTTCACCGACGCGCGCGGGCTCGGAGTCAGAGCCGCGACGGTTCACCCGAGAGCGACCGAAAACATTCCCGAAATTATCGCGCTGGTAAGCAAGCTGATCGAAAAGGGCTACGCATATCCGGTCGGCGGAGACGTATACTACCGCACCCGCGCTTTCAAGGAGTACGGCAAGCTCTCACACATGCCGATCGACGAGCTTGAAGCCGGCGCGCGGATCGAAGTAGGCGTACAAAAGGAAGATCCGCTCGACTTTACGCTCTGGAAGGCGGCAAAGCCGGGCGAACCGAGCTGGGACAGTCCGTGGGGCAAGGGCAGACCCGGCTGGCACATTGAATGTTCGGCAATGGTGCTTAAATATCTCGGCGAATCGATCGACTTCCACTGCGGCGGACAGGATCTGACCTTCCCGCACCACGAAAATGAGATCGCACAGTCCGAAGCGGCTACCGGCAAGCCCTTTGCCGCTCGCTGGATGCACAACGGATACATCAACATCGACAACAAGAAAATGTCGAAGTCGGCGAACAACTTCTTTACGGTAAGAGAGATCGCAGCCGAATACGGTTATATGCCGGTGCGCTTCTTCATTCTGAGCGCGCACTACCGCAGTCCGATCAACTTCTCAAAGGACATAATCGAACAGTCAAAGACCGCGCTTGAGCGCATCTTCAACGCGCTCGACTCAGCGGAATTTTACTTACAGACCGCGCAAGGCGATACGCTTGATCCGAGCATCAAAGCGCAGGTCGATGCGCGCCGTGCCGAATTCATCGAAAAGATGGACGACGATCTGAACACCGCCGACGCTATTTCGGTAATGTTTGATCTGGTGCGCGACCTCAACTCATATGTGAATGAGCAAAAGGCAGAGCGCGCAAGCGTGGAATACGCATACAAACTGCTTTGCGAGCTTTGCGAGCTTATGGGATTTGCGCGCGAGAGCGGAGCCGACGACTCCGAGCTTATCGCAAAGATCGAAGCCAAGATCGCCGAGCGTACCGCCGCGAAGAAAGCGAAAAATTACGCCGAAGCAGACCGCATCCGCGCCGAGCTGCTCGAAGCGGGCGTCGTGCTTGAGGACACGCCGAACGGCACCAAATTCAAGCTTACGAAATAAGCGGAATATTAAAACTTCAAATATCAAACGGAAAAGCGCTCTGCGCTTTCGGATAAAAATGCGCCGCCTGCGGCGGCATGGGAACTCAAATGAAAAAGCGTACAACCTCATTATTACTTTGTCTTGCACTGCTTTTCGTATTCGCGGCGTTTTCCGCCTGCTCGGGAAACGGTTCGGGGATATCCTCGTCTGCCGACTTAAAAAATAAAAAGATCGGAGCAATACGGGGGACTGCCGCATATGAGACCGCGAAAAGCTTTGTCAAAAACGGCTGTGAGTTGATCCCCTACTCAGGCTCCGACGAGCTTAACACAGCGCTCGCGCTCGGTGCGGTCGATTGCGTGATCACCGACAACTACAGCGCAAAAAAGCTTGCGGCAAACGACACCTCGCTCAAGGTGCTTGACGAAGTGCTTGACGAATCAGAGCTTGTGTTCAACGCGCTGAAAAGCAAGAAGGTCTATATAATCATGCTTAACAAAGCGATCGCCGCGCTTAAGGAAAACGGCACGCTTGACCGCATAATCGACGCATACGTGAACGACAGCGGAGAAAAATTCGACTTTTCAACCGCTCCCGACGACAGCAACGGCACCTTTACGATCGCGCTCAGCTCGGGACTTGCGCCTTTCGCGGTCAAGACCGATTCGGACACGCTTGACGGCGTTGAGCCTGCGTACATTTACGAGCTTTGCAAGCAGCTCGGCTGCGGATATATGGTCGCCGACATTTCGGCAACGATGATCAACGAAGCGCTTCGCGGCGGGCTTTGCGATTTTGCGCTCGGATCGTACGATATTGCAAACGCGGTCAACGTTGAGGAGATCATGTCGACCGACCCGATCCTCACGCTTGAACACGTAATAGTAACAAAATAATTGCAGAAGAAGGGGGTGCAAAAACTCAAGATGAGTTTTTACACCCCCTTCAACACCGGACCGGGCGGCAGGAAGTCAAAGAATTGGGGTCAAAACGTGCCTTACAGGCTCTTTAAGCTGCAAGTCAAACGCAGCTGAAAAGCTTTGTTGCCGCAATAAAAGCTGCACCTTCAAAGCATCAGCGCTTCTGAGGGTGCAGCTTTTAATTTATCAGGCGGAAAACCGTCCGTGAGTATCGCTCCCGCGATTATTGATTTGCATCCGGAACGATATCTTCGCCCGAGAGCACTTTTCCGGCATCGCTTACTATTTTATTCATGCGGTCGCGGAGGATATAGAACTCGCCGTCTCCGTTTACCGTATAGAACGAGCGGCGCGTTTCGTACGGATAGAAGCAGAATTCGCGCACACGTTCGTCCGAGGTGCGGATCTTCAGTGTCATATACGCACCCGCCTCTTTCAGCGCGTCAAGTTCGGATCTGTCAAGTCCGGTATAATCCTGAAGCTCGGTCATCAGGATGGTCTGATAGAACTTGCGGAACAGTTCGACGTCAACCGCTTTTCCGCTGACCGTTTCCCTGACGTTCTTAAGCGTTTCGTTTTCCGATTCAAGCACAAACTCATAGCTATGCTCAGCCGTATCGACCGATATGCTCCGAACAGTATTTATGTTGACTAAGAACAGCGGACGTTCGATCCAATCAATGAGCGTCCACTCAAGAAACTCGGCGTTTGCGGCTTCGACCTCGGTAATTATATCAAACAAGGGCGAATACGCATAATAATTGCCGTTATCGTTCTTTGCGCTGAAAATAATGTTGGTAGGCACGCCCGAGAACTCAAAATATAGGTCAAACTCGGGTTTATCAAGTCCGTAATCGGCAAGCTCTGCGGCTGTGGGCTTGAACACAAGCGTCGACATACCCTCGTAATCGGTAAATTTCTCGAACATGGAAAGATACTTTGAATCGTTCGGGACATACTGCTCAGGATACAGGAACTTGTGGATCGCGCTGGTACCGCTCTGTTTGCGTTCCTCGTCGCTCAGATACTGCATTGCCACGACAAGTTCATTGTTGCGAAGCAGATACATATTCGTGATCTGAAAATAGGTCGAAGTCGAAACCGGAACGGCAAGCAGCGGCGAGATAAGCGCTTCTATCGGCGCAAGCAATGTTTTTTCGATCGTCTGGTCAAGCACATACACTGCGTCTCTGCCGTCATATCTGACGTAATACCCGGCATTTGACGGAATCGGATCGCCTATATACAGCTTGTGCGAGTTGCCCTCGCGGTCGGAAATCACATACCACGCCGGCGCATCAAGCTCCGAAAGTCCGAACTGTGAAAAATTATCGGTATATTCGGCAATTCGCTCCATGGACAGCGTGTATCCCGCCGCGCTAAACAGCTCTTGGAGCATTTCGCGGTCATACGCCGCCCCCTTAGCGTCCTTGACATAAAATTCGTCGTCAGCCTCGTCGTAATATACGCCCCAATCGCCGTACTTATTATGGACATCTATCGACGCGATCTGATCACGCTTGATATAATCCATGATCATTATGCGATTCTGGCTTCCGAGCACTTCGCCGTCAAGCAAAACTACCTCTTCTGCCGGAGGCTCGGGTGCCTCCGCCAAAAGCGGCTTCAGCACAAAAAAGTACAGAAGTGCGCCGACGATTGCCGCAGCGAGCACAATAAGAAGCGCTCTCAGCTGACGTTTTGCCTCGCTTTTATGCTTGGTGCGCGCGGTTATTTTCGCGCTTGACGCGCTCGGCTCGCTGAAAATATCGCTTTCGTTATTTTCTTTGTTCGGTTCGCTCATGCGTGTTTTCTCCTTATCAGCACTACCGCACAGATGATCAAAGCTATTATCGGGAATACCGTCAGGATCACTGCGGTCCACGACACCGCCTGATCGGCGGTAATATCAAGCGCTGTGTCATCAAACGGCTTGAACGGCAGGTATGCCGGCACCCGCTCCTTGCCCATCTGCTTCATCGCCGAGTATATAATATCACCGTTTGAGTACGCTTTCTGACCGATGTACTCGTTTGTCGCAAAATTGGTAGTTCCGGCGGCAAGCACATATGAATACTGCGGTTCATTATCCACATACCGCGTCTCTCTTGAAAGCGTCATAAGATTAAACTGCCCGCGGTCAAGGTCAATATCCGCTTCATCGGCGTTGGCAAGCACCGCATTTTTGGTCGTCATAAGGATCGGAGAGACATTTCTTGAGCCGTTGTCGGTGAAGGTCAGCCTGATCGGCGTTGCATATTTGACTATCGCTTTCGGCGGCGCGGCAAGCTTGGTGATCGGACTGATCAGATCGGCTCCCGTTGTTTCGCCCGTCGCATACTGAGCCACGATCGAATAACCGTCGGTGGTCAGCGCGCTGTCATAATCCTTGATGACCCGTCCGTCAAACTTAATGCCCCATTCCTCAAGGAAAGAGTACAATACCGGAAGCTTTCCGGTGTCGGGATCGACGAACACCATAAGGCAGCCGAAGTCGTCAAGAAAATCGTCGATCTTCTCGATTTCGGAACGCTTTCCGGCGGTATCTGCGCTTATTCCCTGAAAATCATATACCGGATCGTTGATAATTACAAATCTTGCGTCCTTGTCGATCTCCTCATTCATAAGGTCGATAGTCGCGACCTCGTATCCCGCTTCGGAGAACAAAAGCCATAACGCCTCATCGACAAGCGTTTCGCCGTGACCGGTCGTAAAGTATGCCTTCGGATGATCTGAGGCAGTAACCTGAAGTATTGCCGATATCAGCTTGTATTCTCCGTTGTATGCCCACGGGGTGCTTGAGGTGCTGTCGCTGTAAACATAGAACGCGCCGATATCGTACACTCTGAACTCACCGCCGCTTTCAATAATAACACTTCGGTCGGTAATACGCGTGTTCTGCGTGGTCTTATACTTGCTGACCGCAGCCGGGTTCTTATAAATATTCAGATTACTGATATGATAATTCTCATATTTTGCGGAAAGCTCAAGCGCGGTATTATAAACGAGTTTTTTATAATAGCTTGATTCAAGCGTGTCCTTTTCATCACAGAAAATTATATTGACATCCGAATCTATTCCGTCAAGCAATGCAAATCCCTCGTCGGAAATTTTGAACACCTGCGATGAGGTCATGTCCACATAAAGGTAATAATGCGAAGCCAGCGCGCCTACCACTACGTTCAGTACGACCACCGCCGCCACGACGATCACGGTAAATGCAGCGCTGAAGCTCCCGCGCTTAAATGCGCGGCTTTTGAAAAGCATTGAAACATTCGACTTCATTCTCTCCACCCCCGTCACGACCAACGGCGTTTTTCAAATATGCGGACAGTCAGGAACAGAAAGACGAAGCATATTGAAAAATAATATAAAAGCGAACTTACATCAAGTATACCGAACGTAAAATTCGAGAAACGTGAATATATTGATATCCAATCGAGCACAAAGCGAACAGGATAAAAATCAATATACTGATTGACTAATGAGATCACAAGCATTAAGATCAGCACGCCGATCGTCGCGATCGCGGCAATAAGCTGATTTTCGGTAAGCGAGGAGATGAAAACTCCGATAGCCACATATGCCGCTCCGATAAGTAAAATTCCTATCGCATAACTTACGAGCACCGCTACGTTCGGATTGCCGAATCTGAAAAGCGTATAAAAATTAACGCACGAGAGCAAAAAGCAGCCGGCAAACATAGTGTACGCCGATAAAAATTTGCCGAGCACCATGCCGGTTAGCGATACCGGAGAGGTCAGAAGCAATTGCTCGGTGCGCGTTTTACGCTCTTCGCTGAAGCTTTTCATCGTTAACAGTGGCACGATCACGCCGTAAATGAAAATCAAAACCGTAAAAAAGGTCGGCAAACTGCTGGCTTTGCCCTGAAACAGCGTGCAGAACGCAAAGGTTCCGCCCGTCAGTATCAAAAATACCGCCACAAACACATATCCGATCGCACTTGTAAAGTACGACAGCATTTCTCTTTTATAAATTGCGCCCATATCATTCCTCTGAATATATGTAAATTTCCGTTATGCGATTTTGCCGCAGGTAAAACGGATCAAATCTGCCCGTAGGGCATAACTTACTCCTCATCCCAGCTCTTGCGTGCCGTTTTGTCTTTTTCGCTCTCAAGGCCGCCGTCAACTATCGAAATGAAAATATCCTCAAGACTTGCCGCCGCCTCTTCAAGCCCCATCAACGGCCAGCTTTTCTCCGCAAGCGCCTCAAAAAGCGCCTTGCGCACATCGGTACCGTCGGTCGATATAAGGAAAGTATACACGCCGTTCTCGCTGTCTCCGGTTGCCTCCGCAGACTTGATTCCCTCAAATGTGCCGAGATATGCGGCGATCTCTCTTGACGGTCCGCTTATCTTTACATAGTAACGTCGGCTGTTGTCAACTCCTCGTGCAAGCTCGTCGGTCGGCTTGTCGGCAACGATCCTGCCGTTGTTTATTATGATTATCCTGTCGCACACCGCCTGTGCCTCCGACAGGATATGTGTGCTGAGTATAACGGTATGATGCTCGCCCAAGCGTCGCATGAGACTGCGTATCTCGATAATTTCTTTCGGGTCAAGTCCGACAGTCGGTTCATCAAAAATGATCACCGGCGGATTTCCGATAAGCGCCTGCGCGATCCCCACACGCTGTCGGTATCCTTTGGAAAGATTCCGTATAAGGCGGTTTTGCACCTCGTTTATCTTAACTACACTGCAGATCTCATCAAGATGCTTACGGCGGCTGTACTTACAGCGCTTAAGGTCAAACACGAAATTCAGATATTCCCTGACCGTCATATCCACATACAGCGGCGGCTGTTCGGGAAGATAACCGATGAGTTGCTTGACCGCAAGCGGATCATCAAATATGCTCATGCCGCCTACGCAAACATTTCCCGAGGTTGCGGACAGAAAGCCGGTAATTATATTCATGGTCGTGGATTTTCCCGCGCCGTTCGGTCCGAGAAATCCGACCACTTCACCCTTGCCTATCTCAAAAGAAATATCGTCAACGGCATATTTCTGACCGTATCTTTTGACAAGATTCTCAATTTTTATCATTTCTATCTCCATTCCGTCGGACCCGCCTCGGTTTCCGACTCACACCGTCAGTTTACAGGCAGCGAGATCATCGCACACATCGTACCGCGTCGATTGCCATGATATCGGTGTGAGAAAAATTCATTCGGCTCGCACCGGGTACACTTATCGGATACATCAATATTCTCGGGCTTGATGCCGATCTCGCAAAGCACACTGTAATTCAAGCGCTTCAGATCTGCATAGTATTTTCCGTTTCTATCGCTTATAAACACCCTGCATAACGCGTCGCCGAGCCTGTTTCGGCATTCGTCAACGAAGTCAGCGCCGACTTCGTAACAGTTTCCGCATATCGACGGACCTATTGCCGCCTTTATATTCTCTTTGACCGCTCCGAGCGAAATCATCTTTTCAATACAAGCGACCGCGATCCTGCCGACGCTTCCGCGCCAGCCCGAATGAACGGCGCCTATTACCCGAGCAGTTTCGTCAGCAAACAGTATCGGCACGCAGTCGGCAACACGCACACAAAGCAGCGCCCCGGGAACAGACGACACATACCCGTCAAGACAGCGTTCGCTTTTTCGGTATATTCCCTCGCCGAATTCGCTCTCCGTCACGGTCAACACCTCGGTCGAATGGATCTGACCGAGCATTATACCGTTATGAGGCTCTGCACCGATCGACTCGGCGAACAGCTCAAAATTTTTAACTACCGTTTCGTCTGTGTCGCCCCTGCCGTAGGCAAAGTTAAGCGTTTGAGTATATTCGCCTCGGCTGACGCCGCCGTGCCTGGTGGAAAAGCCGTGCGGCAATGAAATAATATCGCTTTGATATCGCGGATGCGCGCCTTCGATCTTTATAAACATAAGCAAATCCCCGTCAGGCAAGCTCAAAGAGTTTAATTGCCTTTATCGCACTGCCGTCGGGGTACTTTCTGACCTCGCCGAGCGCAAAAAAGCCGTTTTCCCCGCAAATACGCACCCTCGTGCCTGCTTCAAAGTCTGTATGTATCTTCTTTTGATAAATTTCCGCCCCGTTGCGGCAAAGCTTCTCGTAAAACGGGATCAGTCCGACGCTCGGGCAGTCGTTAAAAAGCGATTCGGTCGGTAACAACGCCGCAATGCGCGCATCATAATCAAGCGCGCCGAGCGCGTCGAGCGTATATGCCCCTTCAAGCGTAAAGTTCCCGGAACGTTCCCGCCTGAGTGAGGACAATACCGCACCGCAGCCGAGTCTTTTCCCGATATCTGCGCATAGCGTGCGTATATATGTTCCCTTTGAACACTCAACATTTATAGTATACTCTGCCCGATTCAGCCGCTTTGCTTCTATTGAATCAATATGAATTTCGCGGCTCTCGCGTTCAAGCGTAATGCCGCGTCTTGCCAGATCAACAAGCTTTTGCCCGTTCACCTTAAGCGCACTGTACATTGGCGGAGTCTGAGATATATCGCCGATAAAGTCGGCAACTGCAGCCATAACCTCCGCCTCATCCGGAAGCTCATCCGATGTTTTAAGCACCGTGCCGCTGATATCCTCGGTATCGGTCTCAAGCCCGAGCCTGAGCCCGGCAAGGTATCGCTTGTCGTCGGACACAAGATACTCGGCGGCTTTTGCCGCTCTGCCCACAAGCACGACCAGCACTCCGGTTGCCAGCGGGTCAAGCGTGCCGGTATGCCCGACTTTTTTTGTATTATACAGCTTTCGTATCTTTCCCACCACATCATGTGAGGTCATACCCGAAGCTTTATCTATTATTATTACTCCCGAAGGTTCGTTTGACGGAGTCTGCATATTATATTTTCTCTCTTTCGGCCGTTTCAAGCGCCTTTTCGATTTCATAACAAAGCTGCTTTTCTGCCGATTCATAACTGTCCGAATTGATCGCACAACCTGCGGCGCGAATATGTCCGCCGCCGCCGAATTGCTTGCATATCGCGGCAACGTCAATATATGAGTTGGAACGAAGCGATACCTTGAACTTTCCGCTCTCATCCTGCGCCCGTCGCATATATGCTCCGATTTCCACACCGGCGATCCTGCGGGCTATGTTTACCGAATCGTCAAAATCATCGTAGGTCAATCCACAGCTTTCAACGTCGGCGTCGGTCACTGTAACTATCGCCGCTTTTCCGTTTGCGAAAACACGCAGTTTGCGCACCGCTTCGCCCTCGGCACGAAGCCTGTCAAAGGTGACCGTATCAAACAAAAGCCGTGATATTTCCGCCGCGTCTATCCCGTATTCGAGCAACTCCGCCGCAGAACGCAAAGTTTTCGGAGAGGTGTTTGAGTATTTAAAGCTTCCGGTGTCCGATGAAATGCCGGCATACAGCGGATATGCCGCCATGCCGATATCTGCGATCATTCCCCGGGTTTTAAGCTCCTTTGCAAGCTCAAATATGAGCTCGCAGGTCGCAGAGGCGTTCGGATCGCAAACGGTCAGCGCTGCAAACGGAGTGTTTACCGCATGGTGATCAATCGACAGCGCTGTTCTGCCCGCATATTCTGCCTCCAGCGGTCCGAGACGATCCGCCGCCGCCGAGTCAAGCGAAATAATTAAATCATATTCCGCATCCGCCTTTTCGGATTCCGAAGTCAGATACTCTCTGCCCTGCAATATGAATTTCAACCGCTCCGACGGCTCGTTCGGATACATTATCCGCACTCTTTTTCCAAGGCGCTCCAGAACAGCCGCCAAAGCGGCGGTACTGCCGATCGCATCTCCGTCCGGGTTCTTATGGGCAAGTATTAAAAAGCGTTCATGCTCAAATATCAGTCCGATTGCGTCTTTGATATTACCGGTTTTCATCATCGTTCCCCGAGATCTCGGACTCTTCCGCTGCCTCGGCAGAACGAAGTTCCGGCTCTATTTCATGAAGCAGCTTTGATATATTCGCGCCGTACTCCATCGAAGTATCCTCATAGAATTTAAGCTCGGGAGTTATACGCAGATTCAGCGTTTCGGCAAGCCTGCGTCTGATAAATCCGACCGCACTTTCAAGTCCGCGCTTTGCCTCCTTTGAATCGCCGATAACCGAAAAATAGATCTTTGCAAATTTCAAATCGGGCGTTACGTCGGCGGCAGTTACCGTAATAAACGCGCCCGACACGCGCGGGTCCTTTACCTCCCGCACGATTTCGCTGAGTGCCTTAACCGTTTCATCGTTAATTCTCGCTCTTCTGTATGAAGCCATTTTTTCTCCTTATTGCCACACAAGCCTTTTCGACTTGCGCCAAAATCCAGCTGATATTCTGATATATTATATCATATAATACCCCGAATTGCAACAAATTCACATGATTTTCAAGTCATTCCCACGCAAAATTCACAAAGTTGCCGAAAGCGGACAAAAACAAAAGCAAGGCAGCGAACGCACAGCGTCGCGCCTTGCTTTTTTGTTTTTGATTCAAACAGCAGTTCGGTATTTATCAGTTGCCGAGCTTTGCGTAGTTGATCTTGATACCCGGGCCCATCGTGGATGCGATTACGCAGCTCTTGATGTACTGACCTTTTGATGCTGCCGGCTTTGCCTTAATAATTGCGCCGACAAGCGTATCAAAGTTTTCCGCAAGCTTTTCTGCACCGAAAGAAGCCTTTCCGATCGGGCAGTGAATAATGTTGGTCTTGTCAAGACGGTATTCGATCTTACCTGCCTTAGCGTCGTTAACTGCCTTAGCAACATCCATGGTAACGGTTCCTGCCTTCGGGTTAGGCATAAGTCCCTTAGGGCCGAGCACCTTACCGAGACGACCGATAACACCCATCATGTCGGGAGTAGCGATAACAACGTCAAATTCAAACCAATTCTCGCTCTGGATCTTCTGTACGAACTCTTCCGCACCGACGTAATCCGCACCGGCAGCTTCCGCTTCCTTTGCGTGATCGCCCTTTGCAAATACGAGAGTTCTTACTTTCTTACCGGTTCCGTTGGGGAGGACTACTGCGCCTCTGACCTGCTGATCGGCATGACGGGAGTCAACACCGAGTCTTACGTGGATTTCGATGGTTTCATCGAACTTTGCTTTAGAAGTCTGGCAAACAAGCGCAAGTGCCTCTGCCGGATCGTAAAGCTTTGATTTTTCCAAAAGCTTAACGCTGTCCTGATATTTCTTTCCCATTGTTCTTTACTCCTCCCTTAGTCCTCAACTTCGATACCCATGCTGCGCGCGGTACCTGCGATCATGCTCATAGCGGTCTCGAGGCTGCCTGCGTTAAGGTCGGGCATCTTTGTTGTTGCAATAGTCTTAACCTGTTCGCGGGTAAGCTTTGCAACCTTGGTCTTGTTCGGAGTCGCCGAAGCGGTTTCGATTCCGCACGCCTTCTTGATAAGCACGGGAGCCGGCGGAGTCTTTGTAATAAATGTGAACGAACGGTCAGCATAAACCGTGATCACAACCGGGATGATCAGACCGATATCGTTCTTGGTTCTTTCGTTGAATTCCTTGGTGAAGTTAGGAATCGCAACACCGTACGCACCGAGTGCCGGACCTACCGGGGGAGCGGGCGTTGCCTTTCCTGCGGGCAGCTGAAGCTTGATGTAGCCCATGATTTTCTTTGCCATTTAAATACACCTCCATGTGGTAAGTTAATGGGAGTATTAAAAATTTTACTCCCTCCCACGTTTTGCCCTTTGGGGCGGAAAGCTTTAGTCAGCGAGTTTTATGCTCTTAATATCAAGTTCAAACGGAGTTTCGCGTCCGAACATATTTGCAAGCACCGTGACCTTATCAAGATCAGGCGATATATCCTGCACTTTTCCGCGACTTCCCGCAAGGGGACCGTCGAGTATGACGACTGTGTCGCCCGTTTTGAAGTTCACCGAGATCTTCGGTGTACTCTCTTCGACTCCGAGCGCGAGCACTTCTGCTTCGCTGAGCGGAACCGGCTTTGAACCCGGTCCTACGAATCCGGTAACACCGCTGATATTTCTGACAACGTGCCAGGTTTCATCCGACATTATCATTTTTACCAGCACATAGCTTGGGAAAACCTTGCTCTCGACCTGCTTTTCCTTGCCGCCGTCGATTTCGGTCACGATCTCTGTCGGGACCCTGACATCAAGTATTCTGTCACTTATGCCGCGGTTTTCCACAATTTTTTCAAGGTTAGTTTTAACCTTGTTTTCATAGCCGGAATATGTGTGGGCAACGTACCATCTCGGCTCGTCGCTCTGGTCATAATATTCGTCAATAAATCCCATCAGTTACACCTCCGGCGCATTGGCCGATCTTCTCATCAAATAATCGAGCCGAGGAACAAAATTCCCTTCGAGAACAAAAAGTCACTCAGTCCGATAAGTACTGCGCACAGTACCGAGCAAACGACCACGACCCATGTGTTGTTAAAGGTCTGATCGGGCTTGGACCACGAAATCTTCTTGATCTCGCTCTTGTATTCACGGAAAAACTTTGCAACCTTTTCCTTGAAAGGGGTCTTTGCGGATTTGCCTGTCTTTGTATCTGCCATTATCAAATCCTCCCGCTTACTTTGTTTCTTTATGCAGAGTGTGCTTACGACAGAATCTGCAGTACTTGTTCATCTCAAGTCTGTCCGGATCGTTTTTCTTGTTTTTCTTGGTGTCGTAGTTTCTTTGCTTGCACTCACTGCACGCCAAAGTGATCTTAACTCTCATGTTGGTACCTCCCGATAAATTTGGATAAAGCTTTCGCTTCTCTCCATTGATGTAGCACCGCGATGCGGCTTGTACCTCCCTCTGATCGAATCGGCGCGCGCATAGGTGTTACCGAAACAAACGTTTTGCGGCGCAAAAAAAGAGCCCTCCGACAGAGGTACTGTTATTATATCATGCATTTTTTCCTTTGTCAACACTTTCGGACAATTTGTTCTCAAAAAGTCTGTAGGTTTACAATAGATATGTTACAGAGAATAAAAAAAGAGTGACGAATGGAGCTTCCTGTGTTACAGTTAAAGCTGCGACACCAACTGAAAGGAAGCACCACTCGTCATGAATACTGTAACACAAACAATGCTGTATCGTCAAGC
>DHJP01000025.1:298-4949 GCA_002404395.1 Clostridiales bacterium UBA4717 | reverse complement strand
CAAATACGGCGAAGCCTGCGGCTTCGCCTATAAAAACCTACGTCCGCGCGCCTGCACTTACGTCAGCGCAAATACGGCGAAGCCTGCGGCTTCGCCTATAAAAACCTACGTCCGCGCGCCTGCACTTACGCCAGCGCAAATACGGCGAAGCCTGCGGCTTCGCCCATAAAATCCTACGTCCGCGCGCCTGCACTAACGCCAGCACAAATACGGCGAAGCCTGCGGCTTCGCCTATAAAAACCTACGTCCGCGCGCCTGCACTTACGCCAACGCAAATACGGCGAAGCCTGCGGCTTCGCCTATAAAAACCTACGTCCGCGCGCCTGCACTAACGTCAGCACAAATACGGCGAAGCCTGCGGCTTCGCCTATAAAAACCTACGTCCGCGCGCCTGCACTTACGCCAACGCAAATACGGCTTCGGCATCGTGGAGTCTAAAATTTCGCTCCGGTCAAGCGCGTTTCCCGTCAGCGGGCAGTCCCGGAAGTTTTATAAAAATTTAACGAAGCAAGCCTTGCCGAGTCGTTTTTCCCCTTTACACGCAGGAAAAAACGCTTTCCGTAAATACTCGGAAACTCAACTATGCGCTTGTGCCCGACAAACCCTCCGCGCACTAAGACGGTCTTGCGGTCAAACCACAGTTCGCACAGCTCAAAGGACTCGATAATCTGCCCCTGTGAAAGCTCCTCGCAGAGCACCATCGTATCAATAAGCACAGGCTTCGAAAACTCCACCGTATAGCCGCCGTCTGCCTTTTCAAGTATGTACGGAAGCGGCTCGGCAAAGCGACGGTCAAGTATTCTCCGCATTTCGCGAAGCGCGGCGCAATCGGGTTCGGGCAAAAGTCCGCGTCGGTCGGGCGCGATATTCAAAAGCAGATTGCCGCCTCTGCCGACCGAATAATAATAAAGTCCGACAAGATCCTCGGGCGATCTGAGCAGGTGCCCGTCGTTTTCGCTGTAGAACCAATTTTTGCGTCTGATCTTACAATCACACTCATATGGCAGAAAAACTTCTTTTTCAAGAGTGCGGCTTTCTTTGTCGTTTATTGAGGTAGTTTCGCTTTGAGTAACGTAGGAAATATCAAGGTCGGCAATACCATCCTCGTTGCCGACCCACCGCGTGTCGGGATCCCACATTGAAAAAATCATGATATCGGGCTGAAGCTTCCGTATGGTCGAAACGATGCGGTCGCGGTCGTATTCGTGAGCTTCGGAACCGCAGCCGTCAAACCACAAATAATCGATCTTTCCGTAATTTGTAAGCAGTTCGGTGATCTGATTTATAAAATAGTCGTCGTACTCCTTACCTTGAATCCTGCGCGAGCCGAACTGCGCCGGGCTGTAATAGATACCGACTCCGAGCGAATACTTACGGCAAGCGTCGGTAAATTCGCGCACGACGTCGCCCTGTCCGTTCTTCCACGGAGTATTTTTGACCGAATACTCGGTATAAGCCGACTGCCAATTTGCAAAACCGTCGTGATGCTTGGCGGTAAGTATAGCGTATTTCGCACCGCCTTCGGCAGCAGCGCGTATCCAGCTTTCGCAATCAAGCGATTCGGGCATAAATTTATCCGCCGGCATAAGCTCGCCGTCCCAATCGACGTGCCCCTCATAGAAGGTGCGTATTCCGAAATGGAAGAACACTCCCATTTCCCAATTCAAGAACTTCAATTGTTTTTCGGTAGGTCTCAACATATTATCTCCTTTGAATGCCGACGGTAAATTCCGCAAATGCCGCTGTATTATGTGTTAAGTTTAGCATAGAACGCGCTTGCAAGTCAATGTTATTATTTGCAAAATCATGGCGTTTTGAGCTGTGAGCACACACTAACAATAACAGTTCAACAGACCGATCATAAAAGTTTTGGTCGAGCTTTTTCAAAAGCTCGCGGGGGGTGGGGCGGCGCCCCACAAAACCTACGTTCGCGCGCCTGCACTTACGTCAGCACAAACACGGCGAAGCCTACGGCTTCGCCCATAAAAACCTACGTCCGCGCGCCTGCACTAACGCCAGCGCAAACAAGGCGAAGCCTGCGGCTTCGCCTTGTAAAACCTATGTCTGCGCGTTTACACTTACGTCCGCGCGCTCACCCGCCGCGGAGGCGGTGCTCCGCTTCCGTCAGCCTATGACGTTACGGAATAAGAGTCTGTTTTGCCGCTTCCTCGGTATTTGCAAAATATGCTACCGCCGCAATATCAAAGTATTTTTCACTTTCAAGCTTAACGGTAGTGCCGAACGGCTTGAGGTAAACTACCGCACTGCGATCGCCGATGGGTGCAGGTCCGTTTCCGCTTTTAATGTTCCGCAGGTCAAGAGTGATTTCATGCCACTTGCCGTCGCCGACGCACTTCGGCATCGACGGGAACCAGCTTTCGCCCACTGTCGAGCGCATCGATACGTCGATAGTTGCCTTTTCGCTGTCGGTGCGGTATGCAAACTTGATTATCGGAAGCGTGTCGGGCGCAATCATCGGCGCGAAGCTTACCATAAGACTGCCGTTGCCGTACTCGCCGGCTTTCGCCGTGCATCTGACATAGCTCTTGTCTTCGGAAAGCGTCGGCTTCATGTTGACGTTGCTGAGGAAGCTTGCGCTTGCAAGCGACTCGCCTGAGTAAAGCTTTGCCTCAGCGCCCGAACCGCGATCGTCTCTGCCGGCTTTTCCGGCGTATGAATTATAACGCATGATCATTGTAGCCACTTCGGCACGGGTCGCGTGTCCCTGCGGCTTGATCGTATTATCCGAGTAGCCCGAGATTATGCCCGCGCCCACACAGAAGTCAACGCCGTCACGATACTTTTCACCGATATCCGCCGAGTCGGTAAACTCGGAGCTGCCCTCCGGAAGCTTGATGTAATTGTACTTCGCAAGGCGATAGAGCATATCCGCCATTTCCTCGCGCGTTGCCGGCTCATCGGGGCGGAAGTATTCAACGTCGCCGACAAGTCCGCGGGTCTTTGCAAAGCTTACATATTTTGCGTACCAGCTGTTCGGCTTGACATCCTTGTACGCCGAGCCGCTTGAGTTGGCGTCGTATCCGGTCATTCTTACAAGCACGGTCGCAAGCATTGCGCGCGTCATCTGCGCGTCGGGCGCAAAGGTCGACGGAGCGGTGCCCGCGAACAGCTCGCGCGAATATACATAGTCAATCGCCTTAGCTGCCCAGAAGTCGTTCTTTACATCCTTAAACACGTCGCTTATGTTGATCTGCGCCGTGGGGATCGCGTAACGGTTGGAGTCAAGCTTATACATCGCGTCGCCGAGCGGCTCGGTGTAGTAGAACTTGGTTCCGGACTCAAAACCGGTGTTGTACGCTTTGCGAACGTTTACTTCGGTGTATGCGACAGTTTTGAAGCCGCCGATACCGTTTGACGGGTTCGCGGCAATACCGCCGAGGTTCTTGTTGTTTTCCATGACATAGATGTTGTCGTGGAAGTTATACTGTTCGGGACCGGTCGCGCAAACGAGCAGCGCGTTGCAGGAAGTAAAATAGTTGAGGTTGCGTGTAACATTGTTGTTTTCGTAATTCACGCCGACGTTTGCGGCACCGTAGAAGAAGTTGCCGTCCTTGTTGGGGCGCTGATGGCTCCAGCCGTAGCCGCCGTAGCGCGTGATGTTGTCGTGCAGGTTCATGTTGGTGATCGAACCGCCGTTGCCGCACCAGACTTCAAGTCCGGTATTGCTGAACTCCGCGACGTTATCGTATATTTCAATGTTGTTCATGGTAGCGTCGTCCTGACACTGCACCGTCCAACAGCAGTCGTATACCTGTGTGGCGTAGCAGTTGCGGATGACGAAGTTTTCGCTTGAACCGTAGGATTCGACCGCGTTGCCGTATCTTACGCCGTGATCGCGCTCGAAAAGGTTCATGCCCTGTATCGTACCGCCGATCCAATAGAAGGCGCAGTTCTGCACGGTCAGATTCTCAACGCTTCCGTAGCCGATACCGTGGCTTCCCGCGCCGAAGATCGCGATATTGTCGATCGTGACGTTTTTACCTGTGCCGCCGATACCGTTGCCTTTATCGACAAGCTCTATCGAATCGAACACCTCGCTCGGGTTGCCTTTCTCAGAGCAGAGATAGAGGGTGAAGTTGTTCCAATCGTAGTAAAATTCAAGATCATGGTCAAGTCCGCCGGGATTCGGGAAGCTGCCGACGGTCGAATCGAAAAATTCATAGCCGTTATAGACTCTGCCGTTCTGCAGGCGGCTGCCGTCGGTCTTTGGCTGGACCATTACGCCCCACGCTTCGCCGCCGTTGAATACGATCGTGCCGATGTTCTGCTCGTTCGGTATGGTCTGATTATACACATACACATTCTTGTATTCGGTAAGCGTCCAATCGCCCGTGGCGCTCGCGTCGACAGAGCAGACGAGCATAGGCTTGTCGCCCTCGCCGAATGCCGAATAGGTCACGCCCTCAAGCGTGTTCAGGGTAACGTCGGTGCGGAACTTATCGCCGCGCTTGAAGAATACGCCGTCGCCGGGCTTGAATTTTTCTTCGTTGACGCGCTTTACGGTGCGCCATGCGCTTTCGGGGCTTTTACCATCGTTGTTATCGCTTCCCGAGACCGAGACGTAATACTTTGTCCCCTTGACTTCAACCTCGGTGGGAGTTGAAAGGATCTCGGCGATACGCGCTTCGGT
>DHJP01000025.1:0-164 GCA_002404395.1 Clostridiales bacterium UBA4717 | reverse complement strand
TTGAACGCGTCGGCGTCGGCTTTGGTCTTAAAGCAAGCGACGTATGCTATATCGAAATATTTCGTGCTCTTGAGCGTCTTGTTGCCCGAGCCGAACGGCTTCATACGGAAGGTAGTCGTAGTATCTCCCGCAGGTGCGGGACCGCCGCCGCCCGTCATATCATT
>DHJP01000024.1 GCA_002404395.1 Clostridiales bacterium UBA4717 | reverse complement strand
ACGTAGGTTTTGTGGGGCGCCGCCCCACCCCCCGCGAGCTTTTGAAAAAGCTCGACCAAAACTTTTATGATCGGTCTGTTGAACTGTTTATGTTAGTGTGTGTATTCAAAATTTTTTGCGCCGACTGTTTACATCACGCCCGTTTTGTGGTAAAATACCTTTTGTAATCAATATCTTCCCAAGACAGGTGCACCATGCTTTATAAAATCGTAAACGGCGCAGTCTCCTACGACGGCGAGACTGTACTTGAAAATATCGACTTTGAAGTTAAAGACCGCGAAAAGATCGCTCTCGTCGGCCGCAACGGCTGCGGAAAATCTACCCTCCTGAAAGCGATGATCGGCAAAGTGGAGCTTGAAGAAGGCACCGGCGAGCAGACCTTTCAGGTCGTTCGTCTCGGTTCCCCCTCTATCGGCTACTTAGAGCAGATGACTTTCGACTCCGAGGATATTTCTATGCTCGATGAGGTGAAAAAAGCCTTTTCTCCCATTCTTGAAGCCGAAAAACGCCTTGCCGAGCTGGTTGAACTGATGAAAACTTCAAGCGAGCAGTCGCTCATCAATGAGTTTTCCGCCCTCACCGAAAAGTTTGAACGTCTCGGCGGATATACCTATCAGAAAGAGTATACCGCTATGATCAAGAGCTTCGGCTTTACCGAAGCAGATAAAATGAAGCCGATCTCCGCTTTTTCAGGCGGTCAGCGCACCAAGATCGCTTTCATGAAGCTCTTGCTTTCAAAACCCGATATCCTGTTGCTCGACGAGCCGACCAACCACCTCGACGTCACCGCTGTCAAGTGGCTCGAAGATTATCTGCGCGCATACAAGTCCGCGCTCGTCGTCGTTTCCCACGATCGCTACTTCCTTGATCGTGTTGTGGGCAAAGTCTATGAGATAGAATACGGCGAAACTCACGCCTACATTGGCAACTATACCGAGTTTGAACGTCTCAAGCGCGAAGAACACGAAAAAAGACGTCGCGACCACGACCGCCAGCAGGCGGAGATCAAGCGCATCACCGCGCTTATCGAACGCTTTCGCTATAAAGCGACCAAAGCGAAAATGGTGCAGTCGAAGATCAAGCTGCTTGAGCGCATGAAGCTTATCGACGCTCCCGACCGATATGACACGCGGACCTTCCGCGCCAACTTTGAACCCGAGTACGAAAGCGGCAGACGTGTTCTGCGTGCAGACAAGCTTGTTATCGGATACGACAAGCCGCTGTGCGAGGTGAGCTTTGAGCTTATGCGCGGCGAAAGGCTCGGTATTATCGGCGCGAACGGCATTGGTAAGTCAACGCTTCTCAAAACCCTTGTCGGCAGTCTCCCGCCGCTTGAGGGCAGTTATGAATACGGAGTCAATGTCAAAACGGGTTACTTCGATCAGCAGCTCGCCGCGCTTGCCTGCGACAGCACGCTTTTCGACGATTTTTCGCGTGCCTTTCCCTCACTCCCCGATTCCGAGGTGAGAAGCGCGCTCGGCGCGTTTGAGTTTTCGGGCGAGGACGTCTTTCGTCCGATCGGCACGCTCTCGGGAGGCGAACGCGTGCGCTATACGCTTTGCAAGATACTGCGCCGCCGCCCGAATCTGCTTTTGCTCGACGAGCCTACAAACCATATGGATATCATCGGCAAGGAAACGCTTGAAAATATGCTCACCGGTTATTCCGGTACGCTGATGTTTGTTTCGCATGACCGCTATTTTGTAAATAAACTTGCTGATAAATTATTGGTGTTCGATCAGACCGGAACGCATTTTCTTGACATGACCTACGCAGAATATGAACAGCGCGAGCACGAAAGGGAAGCGGCGGCGTCTGCCGCCGAGACGGCTCGCACCGCAGCCGCGCCTGACGATAATTCGCCGCGCGTATCCAAACCGCGCGGAAATTTCAGCCCCCTTAAAGAAAAAGGCAAGCTTGAGCGCCGTATCGCCACGCTTGAAATTAAGATTTCCGCGCTTGAAGCCGAAATGAGCGCGCAGAAAGCGCGCCTTGAAGATCCCGAAGTCTACTCGGATTTTGAAAAGATCACCGAGATCGAAGCCGAGCTGAACGAGCGTGAAAAAACTCATGCCGCGCTGTGCGACGAGTGGGCGAACCTTTCGGAGTCGCTTGAAGCACTCGGGATCTGAAAAATTTCAGTGCGTCTCTTCTTCCGCAAGCCATTACGACGCGAAATGCGTGTACCCTTGCATGAATCTGTCCCGTGTGCCGCGGACACGTGAATACGCTTTTATCCATGCTGTATTTACCATACGTGCCGTGGGTACGTGAATACGCTTTTATCCGCGCTGTATTTACCATACGTGCCGCGGACACGTTAAAACGCTTTTATTCGCGCTGTATTTACCGTACGTGCCGTGGGTACAAGTGTTTCGGAGCGGATCCGGAATTGCTGCCCGCCATTTTGAATCAACGAAAGGCATTTGCCATGAAAAATATACTCTTGATCTCGACCGGAGGCACTATCGCCTCAAAACCGACCGCACAGGGGCTTGCGCCCGCCCTCTCGCCCGATGAGCTTTTGGCGCACCTTCCGGGGATCGGCGGCATCTGTAAGGTTGAAACGCTCGGACTTTTCGACCTTGACAGTACAAATATGACCCCGGCGCTCTGGGTAGAGCTTGCCGGAGTCATAGAAAAAAAGTATGCCGATTATGACGGCTTCGTGATAACGCACGGCACAGATACCATGGCGTATGCCGCCGCTGCGCTGTCGTATTTGATACGCACCTCGCCGAAACCCATAGTTCTCACCGGCTCGCAGATCTCGATCTATGCGGACGATACCGACGCGGTCGGCAATCTGACCTCGGCGTTTCTTTATGCCGCAAGCGAATACGCCTGCGGAGTGCACATAGTCTTTGACGGTAAGGTGATACTCGGCACGCGTGCGCGTAAAATGCGGACCAAAAGCTTCAACGCGTTTTCAAGCATCGACTATCCCGACGTCGCGCATATCCGCGGCGGGCGCGTGATAAATTTTATTGACGAGCGCCGCGAGTGCGCCGCGCCGAAGTTTTATCATGACCTCTGCCCCGAAGTGCTGTCGATAAGACTTATCCCGGGAATGTCGCCGTCGGTGTTTGATTTTGCCGCAGGGCACGCGCGCGCCGTGATAATCGAATCGTTCGGAGTGGGCGGCATACCCTATTACGACAGCACAGACTTTGCCGACGCGGTCGGCAGACTGATAAAAGCCGACGTAAGAGTGATAATCACGACGCAGGTGCCGCACGAGGGCAGCGATATGGACGTGTATAAGGTCGGGCACGCGGTCAAAGCGAAGTATAAGCTCATTGAAGCCTATGATATGACGACCGAAGCTCTGATACTCAAAACCATGTGGTCGCTTGCCGAAAGCCGTGACGATGAGAGCTTCCGCGCGTGCTTTGAAGCCCCGGTCGCGCACGATATGCTGTAAAATGTTACCGTTTGCGATACCTGCCCGGAGTCATGCCGAAGCGCTTTTCAAACGCTTTGTAGTACCAGGAGAGGTTGTCGAAGCCGCACTCAAAGCAGATCTCGGTAATTGACAGATTGCTTGAGATCAGAAGTCCGGCGCTGTAATCGAGCCTGAGCGCGGCGATAAATTCGGACGGCGTCGTGTTCAGATATTTTCTCATTGAACGTGAAAGATGCTCGCGGCTCTTGCCCGAGTGCTCACGCATATATTCCACGCCGCGGATGAAGTTCTGCGGCTTTTTCATTTCCTCGCAGAGCGAGAAAAGCCACGACGGCAGATCGGAGGGAAGTGTGCGCGCGGCAAAGAAGTGCCAGCCGAATATCTGCGCAAGCAGAAGTCTGAGCTTTTCGGGAGTCGCCGCCTCGCTTGTCAGCTCGCCGAGCGCGTAGTAGAGCTTGCGCGTCTCGCGTTCGCTCAGATAAATCTCGGGCGGCATACGCGCGGTGAGCGTCGGGTCGCTTTCAAAGTCATGCAGCAGATAGGCATATACCGCGCGCAGATGCTTTGCGGTAAAAGCCAAATTTATAAATTCAAAATGTGCGGTCCGTCGCACATAGTCGTGAGTATCAAAATCACGTATGAATATCAGATCACCGCGTGAGAGCGCACGCTTTTCGCCGTTGATCAGGTGGCAGGCTTCACCGTTCAGCATGAGAAATATTTCATAGTAGTTGTGATTGTGAGGACGGAAATATTCGGTGTCACTGCGGATATAGCGGCATAAAAATCCGCGGCTTTGATCGGTGTGGATTCTGTGATCAAGCGTCTTGACCTGCATGATATGTCCCCTCCTTTCCAGAAAGTCAATATCACTATAGCATAAAAATACTGTCACGTCAACAGTGGATTTGAAACTGCGTGTCGGCTATAATTGTAGTGATGATCACAAAATACAAAATTCAGAGCCGCACCGCGCGTGTGTCTCGGAACGGAGCGTTTGCAATATGGATATGAGCTTTGAAAAGATCCGTGTAAATTC
>DHJP01000179.1 GCA_002404395.1 Clostridiales bacterium UBA4717 | reverse complement strand
GATGTAGCCTTAACTATATCATAAAAGATAATCATGATAATAAAGACAAATATCGAGCATTTGAGAGATCCGTATGTGCTTGTCGAAAACGGCGTGTATTATGCTTACGGCACGGGAGTGTCAAGCGGGGATTGGGGAAATACCACGTGGGCTTGTTATAAGAATACGAGCGGCAGACTTGACGGTGAGTGGAATCCTATCGCCGACAGTATATATGTCCGTCCGGAAACTGCAGTCAAAAATTTGTGGGCACCCGAGGTGCATAAGTATAAAGGTAAGTATTATATGTTTGCGACTTACTTTTCTTCGTCAACCGAGCACCGCGGTTGCAGCATACTGAGTGCTGATTCACCCGAAGGTCCTTTTTGTGAAATAACAAACGGTCATATCACTCCTCATGAGTGGGATTCTATCGACGGCACTTTTTATCTTGACCGTGATGGCAAACCGTGGATGATCTTCGTACACGAATGGACGTCAACCGATGATAAGGTCGGCAGAATGGCGGCGGCACGGCTCTCAGACGATCTGACTCGGTTTGTAAGCGAGCCTGAAGAGCTTTTCCGTGCCGACGCCCCCGAATGGTCGGATAATAATGTCACTGACGGGTGCTTTATGTACACAACAGAACAGGGTGGACTTGCCATGATCTGGTCGAATTTCGGATCAAAAGACTACTGTGGTTACTGTGTCGGAATCGCTCACAGCTCAAGTGGGTATCCGGACGGCAAGTGGACTCAGGAATCCGCACCGTTGTTTTCGAATATGATCACCGGAGATTATGACGGCGGGCACGGCATGATCTTTAGGGATATCGACGGACAGCTTTATTTATGCGTTCATTCGCCGAATAAACCCTGCGATGAATGCGCAGAAAGAACTATCTTTGTTTCGCTTAAGGAGCAAAACGGTACACTTGTTTGCGAAGCGTGAAAAAATACCGATTGCTTGCGCGCTGTGTGCAGGCGAGTTTTACGGAGGAAATAATGAAAACAGCTGTACTTGACGGACTTGCCGTTAATCCCGGCGACCTTGATTGGAGTTGGCTTGGAGATTTCGGAGAATATACCGTCTACGATAAAACATCAGACGCTGAAAAGCTTGAGCGCGCCGCCGATTGCGACGCCGTAATAACCAATAAAGTTACCTTCGGACGTACGGAACTTGATAATTTACCGAAGCTTAAATATATCGGTGTGACTGCCACGGGCTTTAATATTATAGATACCGAGTATGCCGCAGAGCGCGGTGTGATTGTAACAAATGTGCCGGCTTACAGTACCGAGAGCGTTGCGCAGCATACTTTCGCTTTAATGCTTGAAATGATGACCGAACCGGCGCTTCATTCGGCAAGCGTGAAGCGCGGCGATTGGACGCGGAATAATTACTTCTGCTATACGCTTACCCCGCAAACTGAGATATTCGGTAAAACGCTCGGCATCATAGGTGCGGGCGCGATCGGAACGAGGGTTTCAGAGATTGCACACGCTTTCGGCATGAAAACACTCATGTGCGGACGAAGTGAAAAAGAGGGCAGAGTGTCGCTTGAGCGCGTGCTTGCCGAAAGCGATATTATCACGCTCCACTGTCCGCTTAACTGCGGGACCGAGCGCCTTGTCAATCGTGAGACTATTGCTAAAATGAAAGACGGAGTTAAGCTTATCAATACCGCGCGCGGCGGAATCGTGGACGAGGATGCGCTCGCAGACGCGCTTGCGAGCGGTAAGGTCGCGTATTATGCAGCCGATGTGATCTCCTCCGAACCGCCCGAGAATAATAATCCTCTGATCTGCGCCGAGCATACGCTCATCACTCCTCACCTTGCATGGGCAACGCTTGAAGCGCGCACGCGTTTGATGAAGATCGTAGAAGCGAATTTTCGCGCATATCTTGCCGGAAAGCCCGTGAACCGTGTTTGAGATATCCGCTTTATAGCCTAATATGTGAAAATATAGACACAGAACCGTCGAAAGCCATGTTGAGCTTCGGCGGTTCTGCTTTTTGCTATAAATATAGGCAGTTATCGGAATATATTGACATTTTTTTTGCGCATATGTTACAATTTATTTGGCAAATAATGACAAAAAACACAATTACATTGTGAATGTGGTATAATCTAAAAATATACTGAAACGTGATTCTTCTGAAAAATTGTGCCTGCGAGATGATTTATTATCGGTTATCAACATCATTGTGATGCGCTTGAGGAGAAACGAAAAAACTGCTGCTTTCGCGATATTCCGACGGCGTGATTCCCGTTTCCTTGAGAAAGGCGCGGTTGAAGCCTGATATGTCGTTGTAGCCTACCAGATACGCGATCTCAAGTATGCTTTTTTGACTCTGCAAAAGCAGATTTTTGGCGAGTCTGATCTTGCAGGCGGTCAGATACTCGAGCGGAGAGCAGTCAAACGAATCGCGGAAAATTCTGCGGAATGAGGCGGGGCTGAAGCCACACTCTGCGGCAAGGCTTTCGACTGTCACCGTATTGCCGTTGCCAAGCTCTTTGCTTATGTAGTCGAGCGCGGGCGCAAGCTCAAGGATCCGACCGCCGCGAAGCTGAGGACGCGGACGATCTTCGGATTCTTCAATGAGCGTAAGCATCAGTTCGTAATATTTTAGCGCGATACGTTCTTTATGCCGACTCTGCCGCGTTTCATTTACGATATAGTCGATCAACTGCTCAAGTGCAGCCGCTGTTTTCGGGAAAGCTTGTTTATCAACGATTCCGGATACAGCGGCTTTTTCGTATATTTCGCGGTATATGTGCGACGTGTCCGAGATCCCGATAAGACCGAGCAGTGCTCTTTCATCAACATACAGCCAATACCAGCTTGCGGGATCATTCGGGGCGCTTTTGTGCAGATGATGTGTGAACGGGAAGATCAGCTGAACATCTCCCGCACAAAATGGCTGCATAACGCCCTCGACCCGACAATGGCCGCTTCCCGAAAGGCATATTCCGAGTTCAACGCTTCGGTGGAAGTGCAGATAGTTTATCTCATAAAGCTTTAATTCGCACGGCAAGTGAGCCTCGGTATTTTCCGGTATGCTGTTCTCATATGGGCCTTCGGCAAGAACTGCGAGTCTGT
>DHJP01000072.1:1795-6338 GCA_002404395.1 Clostridiales bacterium UBA4717 | reverse complement strand
AATCCTCAGAAATTATATAATTTGAGGCGTCCGCTCCGTTAAGCGTAAGCTTAAGCTTTACAAGCTTGCCGTCCGCAACATTCCGATCTTCAAACTCAGCCGTTACCGTGTATCCAAGCTCGGTACCGTCAAGCTTGCCAAGCAGACTACCGCTATCGGAAACTATCGCCGACGTATTTCCGTCGTAAAGCTTATCGGCAATCTTCACACCGGTAAGCGCGACCTTTGCCGGAGCGATCTCAAACCGACAGGTGAGCGGGTCAAAGGCGTAGTTCCCGTTTGTGACAGGCTCAACGATCGCAGTGCCGTATCCGACGTCGGTATTCGCGCCGTATGAAACGCTGTAATCCCTGCCCGCTTCAAGCTTCAGCCCCTCGCCCCTTATCGAAACTTCGACGGCGGGAGTCTGCGCTTTACCGCTGTATATCACCGATTTAATATTCGCGGCATCCGCCTCGATCTGCTTCGGAATGACGGTAACGCTCACATTTTTATCCTTGATCGTCTCATAATTCTGAGTGTCACTCGGAGTAAAGTCCGCCTTGAATTGCTTTGCAATGTCCGAAGCGTCGCCAAGTAAAACGGTTCCGTCAACCCAACTCCAGCCTTCGGGAAGCGCGACTTCACCGAGAGTTTTTCCGATCCCGTATTCGGTGCGTATTCCCGAAGGTACGGTATAGTCCGGAATTGCCTTGTTGATTTTGAAGCTTGCCTTAGTTTTGCCGAAAATATAGTTGCTTCCGTTTACCGCACTTACGGTAACATCTGCGGCTCCGACGCTTGTGTTTTTGTCATATTCAACGCTGTAATCGGTCCCGCGCACAAGTTTAAGTTCGCGATACATTACATTTAATTCGGGAGTAAGCGCTTTTCCGCCGTCGTATATCTGATCGCCGATCGGCATTACCGTGAGCGAATCGGTTATATCAAGCGGATTCACGATAACCGATATCTCAATATTTTCCGCAAGCTTATAGTTCGGATCATGCGGATCATACTTCGCCGCAAACTTATTCGGTGAAGTTCTAACATCTCCGACAGATATGTTCGGATCCATCCAACTCCAGCCTGCAGGCAATGCGACCTTTTCCAACGTATCGCCAAAGGTCGCCTCCACAGCACTCGGAAGCGTATAAATCGGCTCGGCAGGTGTGATTTCAAAATATGAATTTCCGCTTAACACGAGTTTATAATTTGAAGCTTTGAAACCCGACTCCGAATTATCGGCAAGCTTCAGAGTTCCGATCGTAAACGCGTATCGTCCTACATTTTCGCCGCTCTCTCTTCCGAGAGTACCGTCAAGAGCCGCCGACTCGGGTAAGAAAATTCCGTCGAGCGTGTAAACAAAACCCGGATCGTCCGTATTATATACCTTAGCTTGACCGGACATCGGACTCAGAGTTATTGTTGCCTCAAAGATCGCAGTCTCAATGCTTGAAGGCGCCGAATCATAGTGGTTCTTGTCTCCGGAAACCTTATACCAAACCGTATATTTTTCGGCATCTTTTCCGTGCGGAAGGTTCTCCGTATAGCTTCCGTTTTCATCAAGGCTGTAGACAAACTTACCGCCTTCGGCAGTTCCACCGCTTACAAGCGCCTGTTCGAAGGAATTGTATATAAGTCCGCCGATCGCTTCGGGTGCGGTCACAACCGACGAGGCAGCCTTGTTAACCTTAAGGCTTGAATAGACCTCCTCTTTGGTAACAAAGGACCCGTTTTCATCAAAAATATTTACCAGAGCATAAATCCCGTAATAGCTGTCCGAAGCGTCAAGCGCAGTTACGAATTCAAACCCGCCGCAGCTCTCGCCGGAGATCAGCGTTTTTTCATCGGTGAGTACAGTGTCTTTATAAGATGTGATCCATTTTGCCGCGGCTCTGTAGCCCTCGGCAAGTTCGACAGTAAGCTCGGCAAGCCCTTCGGGCAGTTGTGTTTCGCCATAGGTCATCGTTCCGCCTGTCGGGTAGACGGTGATCCTGTACGGCTTTTCAACAGTAAGCGCGATCTCGGTTGAAAGAACATAACCGTTCTTTATCACTTTACAGATGAGCTTACTGCTTTCGGGTGCACTGCCGTTTGTAAGTTTGCCGTTAAACGCAGTTCCGTTTTTAAGCCACTCTACCGTAACCTCGCCGTCGTAACCATCAGTCGTGTAATCAACCGTAAAATCAAGCGTCTGCATTATGTAAGATTTATAGCTTCCGACTGCCGCAATGCCGTTGATCTTAACAGCTATGCTCTTTACAGGCACCTCGACCACCGAAAAGTTATCATACATCTCGCCGATTGATGGCGTTATCCACTCGCCGTCATCTTTTCTGAAAACATAGCCTTCGGCAATACTGACCGCCTGATTTATCGTAAGGTTTGTGAATGAACCGCCCGAAAGAACGAGTGCACCGCTCTGCTCGGAGACACGCAGGTCAACGTCGAATTTTCCGCTTTCTATATTGAGCGTGCCGTTTTCTACCGAAATGTACGACTCTGCGGCGCAGAAAATTCCGCCATCGCCGGCGCTGTCGGTTACGGTAAAGTTCTCATGATATCCGCCAAACGCAAGTTTGCTTTCTGCCGAACCGTTTCCTACAGTAAGCGTTTTACCGTTCAGATCAAGTGTAAAATCCGCTCCGATAAAGTTCTTTGCGCCCTCAAAGCGGCAGTCATCAAGGACTTTAAGCACCGAATTACGGCTCACACATTCAAACGCTTCATACACGGTCTTGTAAAAAGTCACACTGCCGTCTTCTGAAACAACCTTTGCCGCCATGCGGTCGCCGCACATGCATTTTCCGTTTTCGTCATGCGAATGAGTATGCGGAACGATGTTAAACTTTTCACTCAATGAATTGTAGTAACCCGAAGATGAAGTGCTCCTTTCATCAGGGTCAACCACGCTTCCGTTAATTTCAAGCGCGTATCCGTCGGCGATCAACTCTGAGATTTTTTTGCCCGCATATGCGCCCGCAAATTCACCACCCGACAGTTTAAGCTTACCGCCGAACGGATAAAGGTATATTTTACTCTTGAAATCGCCGCCGTGCACTGCGACGTCTCCGCCGCCCGAAACGTAGAGCGAATAACTGCCCGACGCGAACGTGCCTCCCCAAATAACCGTTCTGCCGTTTGCAATAAGTCCCTCGGAGGAACCGACAAGTTCAAAATTGCAGTCGGAACCGTCTGCACGTCCGAAAGTCAAAAGGGACGTAACATTACTGTTATCGACAATTACCGCCGCGCCTTTCTTGCTGATGATTTTTCCGCTATTTATGCTGTCTGAGTTGATTATTGTCAGATCAAGCGTGTACTGTGCGACCGTATCGGCGTCGCAGAGTCTGATCGTTTTATCGTTTGACGCAATTTGTTTGCCGTTGAGGTCAAGGGTGAATACTCCTTTCTTCAAGGAGATCGAAGAATCGGCAAGCTCGATATTGTCAAGCAGCTTCACGCATATATCCGCTCCGACCGATCCTTCTGCCGCCTCAAGCACTTTTATAAAATCATCGTAAAGAGTCCCGGTTTCGCCGACGATCAGCATTGCCTTGAACTGCGTTTTGCAATCGGTGCAATAATTACCGTCGTCAAGGTTTCTGTGAGCGCAGACAAATCCGCAGGCACATGCATGGTTTGCATCCAAAACATGAGTGTGAGCGATCACGTATATCTCACCGTAGCTGCTTATACTGCTTACATAAGCGTTGATATACTCGGCAGTTTCACGGTTTAATGAACAAATGTATCCGTCTGCCAGCTGAGAAGCGATCTCTTCACCGTTTTCAAGCTCAAGCTTTCCCTTGTATGTGCCGCCGTTAAGCGTCAGTGCATTTGGGGCAGAAGCGTCAACCCTGACGCTGTAATGACCATTGATGACTCCGCCGCTAATTGTGACTTTGCCGTTGTTTTTTACGCGAACGGCAGACATACCGGTCACTGCCGACTCAATGTATCCGCCGAGCAGAGTAAGCTTGCCGCCGTCAACGATTACAGTGTCGGTTTGGCCGAGATTACCTACCTTAATATTATTGGAGTCACCGCCGTCTATTGTCAGACGGGAATCTTCGCCGATAACCTTGATCGTCGCATTATCGCCTACTGCAAATCCGCAATCGAGTTTACCAAGCTCCGACGACGAGTTGATCATAGTAACATCAACGGTGCTTCCGCTTGCGGCGTTAAATTCAAACACCGCTCCTGCAGTGTTTGACAGCGTATTGCCGTTCAGATCGACTGTGAAAATACCGGACGCAACAATAACAGCGGAATTTTTGAGTTTAACATTCTCAAGCAGCTTTAAAACAGTGCCCTTGTCGCTTGAAGTGCCGACCGCTTCAAACGCCTTTGACAGATCAAAGTATTTATTTTCAACGCCGTTTGCGGTAACGCTTGCAAAATATGTCAGTCCGCAAGTACACTTGTCACCTGACAGCTCATGCGTGTGCGCCTTTACATACACGGGAATTTTGCCCGTCTCAGCGGCGCTGTAAATGTTTCCGAGCGTTGAGCCTTCACTGTCGGAATCCGAAAAAGTGTAACCGTCCGCGAGAAT
>DHJP01000072.1:901-1762 GCA_002404395.1 Clostridiales bacterium UBA4717 | reverse complement strand
CTTATATACGGTGATTCCGCTGTCGAATCTGCCGCCCGAAACCGTAAGCTTAACCGTATTCTGTCCGACAAGCATCGAATAATTGTCGCTTGCCGCAGTCAGATCCGTTATTTCGAGCGTTCCGCTGTGGACATTGAGCGCAGGTCTTTTTACGCTTTTGAAAGCCGCACCGTTTATCTGTATCCGCGTTTTGCTGTTTTGGATGCTTTCGACAAAAAATGCACAGCCGCCGACAGCGTCATAATTACCGTTATTGATCATGACCGATTCGGCGCTGCCGATATACAAAGCCGAGCTGTTCGAATCGGTGTCGGTCGTTCTGACCGTAAGCTCATTCAGCGCAACGGAAGCATTCTGAGAGATCATCAGCGTTATGTATGCATCGTTTGTCAAAGTTCCGTTTGACACCGTTACTTCTGTCGTTTCATCGCTTGCTTCCCTGATAGATAGGAGCGGATTGTCAGTACCTGTGCCGTCTATCGTGTGTCCGTTAAGCTCAAGTGTAAATTTTCCGCTCCGGATAGTCAGGACTTCATCATATCCGTTGATTTTAAAATCTTCATAGAGGTATACTGTCGTCGATGGATCGCTTGAACTTTCGACGCTTGCAAGTGCTTCTTTCAGCGTGTCGTAATAACGGATACCGCCTGCATCGCGCACGCCCGCCTGATATCCGAACCCGCAGTCGCATTTTCCGGATTCTTCATCGATCGCATGATTATGCAAAACCACATAAAGCGTTTTTCTTCCTGAATCGGTTGAACCCACCGTTTCAATCGTGCCGCCGTCCCGTTTCTCGGAAAGAGTGTACCCGGCATCGGTAAGCTCCGCAAGACTGCGCGCGGTGTTTTCAAGCCTTAT
>DHJP01000072.1:0-866 GCA_002404395.1 Clostridiales bacterium UBA4717 | reverse complement strand
CCGATGAACATGCCGCCGTATATTGCAACTTCGGCATTGTCCGCGAGGATCGCTCTGCCGGGATCCGTTACATTTGCGGCTGAAATAATGATATTGTTATCAGACGGCTCGCTTTTGCTGCCGATCGTCAGCAGTCTGTCGGTTCCCGTTTGATCTTCGACGATTATTGCATAGCCGTCCGATTCCGTGCCCTCATAGGATATGACCGCATCGGTGTCGGACGAATTGATTATCGTCAGTGCGGCGTCACCGCTTACCGCAATTACGCGGATGTTTGCCGCAGCCGTCATTTTACATCCGTTGAGGTCAAGCGTGAATCTGCCCGAACTTACATTTAAATATCCATCTTCGTAAAACGCAACATCACTATAGAGTTTCAGAGTGCTGTCAGCTTTTGCCGAAGCCTCCGCAAAAGCCTCGTCAAAGTGAACGTAGAAAGTATCGTTTACCGAAGCCGCGGCATGGATACGGCAAAGCGAACAAACGCCGCTTTGATCGAATTCGTGCTCCGATTTTATCTGAATCTGCTTTTCGGCAGCGCATTTAGCGCATATTTGCTTCAAAAACGTGCCCGTCCTGCAGTCGCCCGTTATACCGTCGTCAACCCATTCATGTTCGCAGATCGGCTTATCTGTGGCAACTTTAAGCTCGGAAAGCTGAATTGCGTCTCCGTCCATATTCATAATAAGCTCAAGCTTAAAGTGCGTATATGCGTCGACAGTTGTGATCGCAACATTGTAATCGGTCAGAGCGGTAGTTGGCATTTTTTCATACAAAACGTCGCCGCCGAGTCTGATCCAGCCAGGTTCCGAAGCGTTACCGTAATCATTGCACCCGTAAAAAGTATATTCAAGCGGGTTCCTGTC
>DHJP01000035.1 GCA_002404395.1 Clostridiales bacterium UBA4717 | reverse complement strand
GGCCGCAGCCGCCGAAAACGCTGATGTCATCGTACTCTGTATGGGCATAACCGCCGAGCTTGAGGGAGAAGATTCCGATGAATATTCGGCGACTTACTTCAACGGCGGAGACAAACGCTCGTCGGCTTTAAAAAGGTTTTTCTGAAAGCGGGCGAAAAGCTCACGCTGACAATTCACGATAACGAATAGGGTTGCAAAATATCCTGATAAATGATTATACCCCTGCGGTGCTTTAGAGCACCGCAGGGGTATAGTTTGTTTATTGCGTTGATCAAAGATAAATATGCTTGAACACTTCAAGACTTTCGGTGCTTTCAAGCTTCGGGTGATATTCAAGTCCGCAGGCACCGGTGTATCCGGCACTGTCAACTGCTTTAAAAATTACCTTGTAGTCTGACTCGCCGAACTGAAGCTCGCACCTGCCCGGGTGCCCTGCCGAATGAAGATGAGCAATGAAATCAAGATTGTTTATTATGCTCGGTATTATGTTTCCCTCACTGATCTGCTGATGGTAAATATCATATACTACCTTGACGTGCGGATCATCAGCTTCGCGGACAATATCAAAAGCTTCTCCCGATTTGATAAGATAATATCCCGGGTGATCCACAAGCACGTTGAGCGGTTCGATCATAACGGTCACATCGTACTCATCAAGGATGGGGCGTGCGGCTTTGAGCGCCGCGACAATACTCTCATGCTGATATGCACGCGCTTCGCCCGTATCGGCACCCACCTGCGTGATCAGACGCTTTGCGCCCACACGCGTTGCCGCCTTACAGCTTTCGAGCAATCCGTCAAGCCATTTTCGGCGATACTCGGGAGCGGTCATATTGAACTCGGTCGTGCACATACTCAAGAGCTCAACTCCGTTTTCAAGACAAGCGGAGCGAACCGCGTCAAGGTTAAGTGCCGTCCAATCGTAGGTTTCGACCGCATCAAAGCCGAGCGACGCGACTTTTTTGATGGCTTCGCAGAAATCAAGATTTGAAAAAAAGCAGGGGATCGGTATGCAGAATCTCATGTATTGCTCCTTTGTTTGCCGAAGTCGGCGCAGACTGTGCTGATTTTATGATGCCGCAAGTCAGCGGCTGCCGTGTCTGAAAATACGCATTGTTTGTGACGTCGATATCACCGTGAAAAGTAACGTCGCTTTTCGTCTCGTCGGTATTTGACTATATTTTACAAAAGCAAAGCGTGTTTGTCAAGTGGCAAACACGCTTTTGTGCGGTGGATTAAAAACTTAAACATCAAAAAAAGAAATCAGACCTAAGTGCTCAAATGTTTGATCGTGTTTCATTTGAGGAGATTACCGATTGCAAAAGCCTTGCTACGCGGCACGCACGGGCAAATGCAAGTGCGAAATATCTTTCAAGCGGCATCTGCTCATATATATCGTTATCGTGACGCCCCGGCTTTGAATGTATATTCAGCTCAAAGGTCAAAAGATCGCGGACACCGCAACGCGCAAGCCGACTGACGGTTTCCTGCCAATCGCGTATACCGTCGAACGGGAGCAAATGCAGGTCATCAAGAAATGTGATTTTACCGTCAAAACTCTTTATACCGAGATTGTCGTTGATATGAGTGGCGATTAGCTTGTCGCCGTAGGTAAGCGTAAGGTCTTTTGAATGATTGTAGCACATCTCATGACCGGTATCGAGACAAAATCCTACCGCCGAGCTGTCATTGAAACGCTTCATAACAGCTTCAAGATATTCTTCGCCTTCAGTGTTTTCAAAAGCGATCTTGACACCGAGTCTTTCAGCGGCAAGAACCACCTTTCCAAAATTTTCGAGACCGATCTCGTTCGGTGTGTGATCTTCAAAGCCGATAAATGTGTGGGCAACCATTATCGGTATGCGGTTTTCGGCACACGTTTCAAGGCAATCAATAAGCTCCGCCACCGCCGCATTGCCCTTACCGGCTTCCCACATTGTTTTCATCTTTCCGAACGGAGCGTGGAGCGACTGATATATGAGACCGTATTCATCCGCAAGCTGACGATTTTCGAAAACCGCCTCTCGTGAAGAAAATTCGGTAAAAAAGCCGTCAAAGCCGGTTTGCTTCAACAATTTGATCTGTTCGGATATCGGAATATCAAAACCGCTTCCGAGTCCGAGGCATAGCTTACAATTCCACATAGCTCAATCCTCGATCGCTGCTTTACGGGAGTTGATCTCAAAAAGCGCTTTTGTGTCAAATTTCGGATTGCGTTCGTAAGTGTAAAGTCCGTTTTGCTCTTGTTCTACGTCGTAGAGCTGAGTATAACAGAAGCCGTGAATGTCGGGATTGTCCAGCAAAACATCGGTAAGCCCTTTGTACCGCTCAAGGAATTCATTCTCGGTTTTTGTTGCGTTTCCGTAGCTCCAGGCAGAACCGCAAAATTCGGGTGCATAACCGATCCCGCCGTATTCGCTGACAAATACCGGCTCGTCGGGCCATTTTTGATATCTGTCCTGGAAGTTTCTGATATAAGGCTCAGTGTCCCTCATGTGCGCATATGATTCTTTTAAGCTTTCGGGGTTCTGGTCATAATCATGCAAATCGTATATATCGGTCAGCACATGAGCAAATCCGCTTGTGTCAATGCAGAGACGGGTCGGATCAAGGGCTTTCGTGATCTTGTAAAGCTCTGAGATATTGCGCGGATCCTGCGCGCCGCGCTGAGCTCCGGTTTCATTAAGCGGACACCAGCCGACGATCGACGGATGGTTGAAATCGCGCGTTATTTCTTCGATCCACTCGGGAATCACGATCGCAAGCAGCTCGGGGTTCTGATCCCAAAGTCCCCAATTCGGATATTCTCCCCAGACAATGTAGCCGTGGCGGTCGCAGTGA
>DHJP01000103.1 GCA_002404395.1 Clostridiales bacterium UBA4717 | reverse complement strand
CACGTGCTGCTCGCTCGTCAGGTTGGCGTTCCGGCTATCGTTGTTTACATGAACAAGTGCGATATCGTTGACGACCCCGAACTGCTTGACCTCGTTGAGATGGAAATTCGTGACCTTCTCAACCAGTATGATTTCCCGGGTGATGATATTCCGATCATCAGAGGTTCCGCTCGTGAAGCGCTCCTTTGCGAAAGCAAGGATCCGTCCGATCCCGCATACAAGTCGATCTTCGAGCTTATGGATGCTGTTGACAGCTACATTCCTACTCCCGACCGTAAGAGCGATCAGGACTTCCTGATGCCTGTCGAGGACGTGTTCTCTATCTCCGGTCGTGGTACTGTTGCTACCGGTAGAGTTGAGCGCGGACAGCTCAAGATGAACGATACTGTTGAAATCGTCGGTCTTACCAACGAAAAGAAGACCACCGTTGTTACCGGTATCGAAATGTTCCACAAGATGATGGACTACGCTGAAGCCGGCGATAACATCGGTGCGCTTCTCCGTGGTATCGACAAGAAGGGCATTGAAAGAGGACAGGTTCTCTGCAAGCCCGGATCGATCCATCCGCATACCAAGTTCAAGGGTCAGGTTTACGTGCTTACCGAAAAAGAAGGCGGTCGTCAAAAGCCGTTCTTCTCGGGCTACAGACCCCAGTTCTACTTCAGAACTACTGACGTTACCGGTGTAATCACCCTTCCCGAAGGCACTGAAATGTGCCGCCCCGGCGATAACGTTGTTATGGACGTTGAGCTCATCACTCCTATCGCTATTGAAAAGGGTCTTCGTTTTGCTATCCGTGAAGGCGGCAGAACAGTCGGATCGGGCGTTGTTACCGAAATCGACGCGTAATTTAATTTAGTTATTCGGAGGGGCTGCAAGCATATTGCAGCCCCGACGGATTATCTTCGGGGAATGGTGTAATTCCATACCGGTGGTAAAGCCCACGAACACGCAAGTGCCGAGCAGGTGAGATTCCTGCGCCGACGGTAAAGTCCGGATGAGAGAAGATAGCGTCCCCGTATATCTACGGGGATTTTGTTTTTGGGGCTTTCTTCTCCCTGCAACCGCAAAGCGTACATTCCCGACCTGCATAATCTGCATAGTAATGTGTGCTTTGCCATATAATTTGCCGACGATAACTGACGGCCTTGATCATAAGGTATATACTTACAGCTTTACGCTGTGCTTCGGATCAGATAATGTGTGATGACATATTGTAAAGCACAGGCCGTAACGTTCGATATATACCTGAAATAAAAGCCGCCCGTCGTTCGTCTTTGGGGGAATAAATATGAATAAAGCAAATACTGAGAAGCGCACAAATTCAAAACTGCGCTTTCTGACCAAAACGGCAATACTTTCGGCTGCTGCGGTGCTTGTTATGCTTTTTGAAGTGCCGCTTCCGTTTGCTCCGTCGTTTTATAAGCTTGATTTTTCCGAGTCGGTGATCCTCATGGGCTCTTTTGCCATGGGTCCGCTTGCCGGAGTTATTATTGAGCTTTTGAAAAATCTGATAAAAGCATTGATATTCGGCACGCAGACCGGATATATCGGCGAGTTTGCCAATTTCCTTGTCGGAACTTCCTTTGTACTTACGGCGTCGCTTGTATATAAAAAACGTCATACTAAGAAAAACGCGCTCATCGGCATGACACTCGGTACGCTTATGCTTGCACTTGTCGGTGCGCTTGTAAATTATTTTATACTTATTCCGGCATATGTTAAAATTATGGGACTTCCGCTTGACGCTATAATTGATGCGGGCAGTGCGGTAAACGCTTCGATCACCGACCTTAAGACTTTGATCGCATTTGCGGTCGTACCGTTTAATCTTGTCAAGGGTGTGATCTGTTCGGCGATCGCGTTTCTGCTTTACAAAAAAGTCTCGAAAATACTGCATTTTTAAATAAACTTGAAAATAACAGGTTACGGTTGACTGATATGATAAAAAAATACTTATATGCTTTTTTGCTTTCAATGGTTCCGATCATTGAAATGAAAGGCGCGATTCCGCTTGCCGCCGCGATGGGCATACCGATTCAAAGTGCGTTGATAGTATGTATGCTCGGAAATATGTTTCCGGTGCCGTTTATAATTCTTTTATACGGCAAGATCCTTAAGTGGCTCGGAAAGATAAAGTACATTGGTGACGCGCTCAATTATTTTATGGACAAGGCCAAGGCTAAAGCGGAAAAAATAGGGAACTACGAGCTTTTCGGAGTTTTCTTATTTGTGGCGATACCGCTTCCCGGAACCGGGGCATGGATGGGTTCGCTGGTTTCGACCGTACTCGGACTGCCGCTGAAAAAGGCATTCCCGGTAATTATTGCCGGATTAGCGGTAAATGCGCTGATAATGGCGTTTATCAGTTATGGGCTCGGCAGTGCGGTAATAGGACTTTTCAGTTGAAATACAGCTGTTAATTTAACAGGATTTTTCTTTGTTCAATAAATGTTGACAAAAACTGCGAAATATGTTATACTACATTCAGCAACAAAATATTAACATATAGGAGCGTGTACTTATGGACAATCAAAACATTAACACACAGCCTCAGAATCAACCCGTGAACGACGGACACGGCTTTTCGGTTGCCGCACTTGTGCTCGGCATTCTCGGAATTGTCGGCGGCTATATTCCTGTTGTATGCTACTTTACCACGGTTTGCGCAGTTTTGGGTTTGATCTTTGGTATAAAAGGACGCAAAATGTCGGTTGCCGCAACCGGCAAGGCATCCGGTTTGGCAACTGCCGGTATGGTTTTGGGAATAATCGGTACTGCGTTTGCAGCACTCGGTCTGATCTGCACTCTCGCGTGCACAGCTTCCGTTTGCGCTGCATCGTCCATTTATTGATAAATTCGGTTGATCACGTATAACCGATACTGAGCAATTTAAGCGGACTCCTTTGCCTGAGTCCGCTTTTTGCGTCGTTAAAGCGGCGCAAATTAAAAATTTCGGAGAATATCCATGTTCAACAAATTTGATTTTTTAGGAAAAACCATCTCAATGTACTCAATTATTGCGATAGCGGGAATGTTGATTTCCGGTTTCTTTATCTGCCGCGCGGTCAAGCGGCGAGGGTATGATGACACGGACGCGGTAATAGTATTGTGTTTTGCAACACTCGGAGCATTTATCGGTTCGCATTTGTTATATGCACTTACTAATTTCAGATATTTTCACGAGTATCTGAATGTAAACAGCTTTTCGGAGTTTGCGTCGCTTTCATACAAAATATTCGGAGGCTCGGTTTTTTACGGCGGGCTGTTCGGAGGTATAGCGATCGGATATCTTGCGCTCAGGCGTGTTCCGATTAAAAAGGCGGATTTTTTGGATGTTATGTCATTCGGCGCACCGCTGTTTCACGGAATTGCGCGTATCGGCTGTTTTTTCGGCGGCTGTTGCTACGGAATTGAGTCTGCTATCGGCTTTACGGCTCACGGTAACGATTGGGTTGCGGAGGTCAATGATGTGTCGCGCTTTCCGGTTCAGCTGTTGGAGTCGCTCGGGTGTTTTATTATTGCCGGCGTCATGACATATTTGCTTTCAAAAAAGAAGTTACACGGCAGGCTGTTTTTTCTGTATCTGATCTGTTACGGGATATTGAGATTCTCCGACGAGTATTTGCGCGGAGACGCGATCCGCGGTTTTATCGGTGTATTTTCAACCTCGCAGATAATAAGCGTGATTACGGTCGTAATTTCTCTTATATTGTTTTTTAAGCCCAAACCTGACATTGATGAAGCTTCGCACGAACTGCGAAAGCCTGAGTATACACGCTGATTTTTAAATTTTAATGAACACTATTGCACTTTAAGCTAAAATGTGATACAATATCTTTTGGTTTGATAATCGAATATCTTATCAAGAGTGGCGGAGGGACTGGCCCTGTGAAGCCCGGCAACCTGCAGACCAAGTTTGTAAGGTGCCAATTCCTGAGAGATGAGAGTATATTTAAGTAACTCGGCACTCTCAAAATTTGAGAGTGCTTTTCTTATCGCGACCGAAACGGTATTCAGATTTTCAAATTTGGTTTTTACGCGCGGGACAAAGCCCGTTCTCGAAAACTGCCGATTATTTTGTGAACCGCCTGCGGCGGTGTGAGAGGTTATTATGAAAAAACTTTTTACTTCCGAATCTGTGACTGAAGGTCATCCCGACAAAATTTGCGACAAAATTTCCGACGCGATTCTTGATGCGCTTCTTGAAAAAGATCCGATGTCACGTGTGGCTTGCGAAACCTGCACAACTACCGGTCTTATCATGATCCTCGGTGAGATCACCACAAATGCATATGTTGATTTCGGTGAGATCGTCCGTGACACGGTGCGTAAGATCGGTTATACCAAGTCTGAATACGGTTTTGACTGCAATACCTGCGCGGTTATTAACTCGATCCACTCGCAGTCGCCTGACATCGCGCTCGGCGTGGACAAGTCGCTTGAAGCCAAAAACGGCGAAATGAGCGACGGACTTGACACGGGCGCAGGCGATCAGGGACTTATGTTCGGTTATGCCTGCAACGAAACTTCCGAGTTGATGCCGCTTCCGATCTCGCTTGCGCATGCGCTTGCCAAAAAGCTTACTGAGGTCAGAAAGAACGGCACGCTTGCTTATCTCAGACCCGACGGCAAGACTCAGGTTACGGTGGAATATGATGACGGTAAACCGGTCAGGGTGGACACGCTTGTGGTGTCGACTCAGCATGACGAGGATACCCCGCTTGAAGTGATCCGTCGTGATATTATTGAAAAGGTGATAAAGCCGGTGATCCCCGGTGCGCTTATGGACAGCGACACAAAGATTTACGTTAATCCGACCGGAAGATTTGTAATAGGCGGTCCGAACGGCGACAGCGGACTGACCGGGCGCAAGATCATCGTTGATACCTACGGCGGATATTCGCGCCACGGCGGCGGCGCTTTCTCGGGTAAGGATCCGACTAAGGTTGACCGCAGTGCCTCTTATGCGGCGCGTTACGTTGCCAAAAATATTGTGGCAGCCGGTCTTGCCGACAAGTGCGAGGTACAGATCGCTTATGCGATCGGAGTCGCAAAGCCGGTATCGGTTATGGTTGATACCTTCGGCACAGGCAAGGTTGATGAAAGCATTATTTCGGGTGCGGTAAACGAGCTTGTCGATCTCAGACCGGCGGCTATTATCAAGCGTTTCGATCTCCGCCGTCCGATCTACAGTGAGCTTGCGGCATACGGACACATGGGACGCGAGGATCTGCGTGTTCCGTGGGAAGCGACCGATCTTGCGGCGGAGCTTAAAAAACTGCTTAAGTAAGCGGCTTAGCTCATATTGAATTATAAGACTGTTTCTGATTTTCGACTCAAAGTTTGAGCTTTTGCTTAAGCATTGCGTCATGAAACTGCATAAACTGACAGTATATGCGGATGCCGGTGCGCACACTAACGCGGCATCCGCCCTAAACCGGCGTGATAATGCAAATATTCCCGACAATTCACGCCGCGCTTCGATTTGGCTCGGTACACTTGCTGTATCGACTCAACAGGGTCGGCTTCGCCGACACGGAGAGAAATATGACTGTCAGTACATTTATTGAGATACTCGCCGCAGTTTTCATTGTTTTCGGCGTATATTCAGCCGTGCGTATTTTGGTGATACATCTCGTGTTTTCACGCAAAACGCGTGAGGGCGTTTGCCTTGCCGTGATTTGCGGTCGGGATGACGAGCCGGAAGAGAAGGAGCTGAGGCTCATGTATGCCGAGCGCCTTTCGCGCGAGCTGTTCGCTTGCCGCCGCATTATTATGATAGACGAAACTCAGGGCGGCACGGAAGAGTCGGACGATGAAGCATCGGACGACGGAACTCAGAGCGGCGTAAATATAAGCGGCGGAGAAGAATAAGAAATTTCGCGGACACAGGAAAATAAAGCTGAAAGAGAAAAAGATGGCGGAGAAAGAGGCGCTGACCGAGCTTGTGGGCACGGTCGAACAAATTGTTTTCAAGAATAGCGAGAACGGCTACACCGTCATTGATATTTTTAATGAAAGCGGTGAGCTGATCACCGCGGTCGGGATAATGCCGTATGTCAATGAAGGCGATACGGTGATGCTTGCCGGACGTTTTGTGAATCACCAGACTTTCGGCAAGCAATTTGCGGTCGAGTATTTCGACCGCACCCTGCCCTCGGAGGAAGGGGATATTCTCCGTTATCTTTCGAGCGGCTCTGTAAAGGGGATCGGACCGAAGACTGCGGTGCGTATAGTCGGCAAATACGGCTCTGACAGCTTTGATATTATCGAAAACCATCCCGAATGGCTTGCCGAGATACCGGGGATCTCACCGAAAAAAGCGGCGGAAATCTCAAGTTCCTTTAAAGAACAGTTCGGCGTTCGCAACATTATGCTGCTTGGGCGCGGTGAGCTGTCAGCAACAGTCGCGATGAAGATATTTCAAAAATACAAGGGGAGAGCTGTTGAACTGTTGCGCGAAAACCCCTATATTCTATGCGAGGAATTAAACGGTATCGGCTTTGAAAAATGCGATCGGCTTGCGGCGGCGCTCGGGGTGGAATACGACTCGCCGTTCAGGATACGCAGCGGATTTATCTATCTTCTGAACTATAACGCTGCGCGCAACGGATACACGTATCTGCCTTATGAACTGCTTGCAAACGGTGCGTATGAGCTGTTGTCACAGAAAGCGGACGGTCATGCGGACACCGAAGCGGAAAAGCAAAAGCTCTGCGCGGAACTTGATTCGATGATAAACGATGGAAAGCTTATCTGTATCGAGATTGACGGTAAGCGTGCAGTATACACGCCGGAATTTTTCCGTGCGGAAAAATTCTGCTCGGACAAGCTCAAACTGCTTGACCGTGTTTGTACGACCTTTTCCGATTATGACGTAAGACTGTTTATCGAGCGTACCGAGCTTGAGAGCAATATTACCTACGCAGAAATGCAACGCAAAGCGATCGCAAGTGCGGCGAATCACGGTGTGATGATACTTACCGGCGGTCCCGGAACGGGAAAGACTACGGTGATCAAGGCGGCAATACGTATATTCGGCGATATCGGCTTAAGGGTCTGTCTTGCCGCGCCGACCGGACGCGCCGCCAAACGAATGTCGGAGGCGACCGGAGTAGAGGCGCGCACGATACACCGATTGCTTGAAAGCGAAAAGGCGGAGGGGGAGTCGCTCACTTTCCGCAAAAACGAAAACGATCTGCTTGAGTACGACGCGGTGATCATTGATGAAGCGTCGATGATAGACATAAATCTGTTTTACGCTCTGCTTCGGGCGATCAAGCCGGGAGCGCGGCTGATGCTGATAGGCGATTCAAACCAATTGCCGTCAGTGGGTGCAGGCAATGTACTTGCCGATCTGATCGAGAGCAGAAGATTCTGTACGGTTTGTCTGAATGAGATTTTCAGGCAGGCAAAAGAAAGTCTGATCGTCACGAATGCACACGCGATACTGCGCGGCGAACTGCCGGAGCTTAAAGTGCGCGATCGCGATTTCTTTTTCCTTGCACGGAAAAATGATGTACAGATCGCACAGACGGTCGCCGAACTGTGCGATTCAAGGCTTCCGAAAACCTACGGCGAAGCTATAAGGCAGAAGCTGCAGGTGATCTCACCATCCAAAAAAGGAAGCGCCGGTTGTGACGAGTTGAACCGAACTTTGCAATCACGGCTGAATCCGGCAGACAGCACTAAGCGAGAGCATAAAAGTCACGGTGTAATATTCCGCGAGGGCGACCGTGTAATGCAGATCAAAAATGACTATGAGCTTGAATGGGAGAAAAACGGCGGTGAGGGCAGCGGAATTTTCAACGGTGACATTGGCAGGATAGAGAGCATCAACACGCTTGAAGAGACGATGATAATTAACTTTGACGAGCGGATAGTGGTGTATGGGTTTGACAAGCTTGATGAGCTTGACCATTCATACGCGATTACGGTCCACAAAAGTCAGGGCAGTGAATATCCGATCGTAATATTGCCGCTCGGCAGTGCCGCCCCGATGCTTATGACAAGAAATCTGCTTTATACGGCGATCACGCGTGCTCAGGAAATGGTAATACTTGTCGGGCGTGAAGAAACGGTGGCGGCGATGGTAAAAAACGATCGCCGCAGTGTGAGATATACAGGACTTGCGAAGCTGATCGGGGATGATGACGAAAGCGGTTCCGCTAGGGTATGCGGAGCGGAACGTTTTTGAGTGTTTTTGTGAATAGCGTTCCTTGTACGGGCGCATCAAAGGGATAGAATAAGTTGGATGGGTTTGGGAGAAAATTCAGGTATGAAAATCAGAGAGTATAATGAGAGCGACGTTTCATCAATGATTAAAATATGGAATAAGGTCGTAGAAGAAGGCGTTGCTTTTCCGCAAGAGGAATATTTGGATGAAAAGAGCGGAAAGGAATTTTTTGCGGCGCAAAGCTATTGCGGCGTTGCGGAGAACGATGACGGCGCTGTTGTAGGGTTATACATACTGCATCCTAATTACGCCGGAAGATTGGACCGTATATCAAACGCAAGCTATGCGGTCGATAGTGACTGCCGCGGAAAACACATCGGTGAGAAGTTAGTATTGGATTGCCTTGAACAAGCCAAAAAGCACGGATTCGGCATATTGCAGTTTAACGCGGTTGTCGAGAACAATGTTCATGCCAGACATTTGTATGAGAGGCTCGGATTCGTTCAGCTCGGAACGATACCGAAAGGATTCCGCATGAAAGATGGCAGTTATGAAAATATCTGTCCTTACTATCACGAGCTATAATATGGTTGCAATCAAGTTTGCAAAGTGATAACTTGATTGGGAAGCACAAAAACTTTCTCAAAATAATTTCCCCGGCACTTTTTGGCAGAATATAGAACTTGCAATCTCTCGCAAGTTATGGTATATACATTATA
>DHJP01000053.1 GCA_002404395.1 Clostridiales bacterium UBA4717 | reverse complement strand
ACATCATTGACAAATGTACATTTGGCTAAATTCATTTTTTGACCCGAGGCGTTTCAGACGATGCGGGCAAAATACAGTTTACTACTTGACAAATACGGTTGTCAAGCCTACAATTGTTGTTGATCGGTTATATTTTGGAATTTGTTGATCGAATATCAAGGAGAATTAAATGGTACGCAAGGCTTTTAAAACCGCATTTCCATATACAATACCTATTTTTGCGGGATTTTGGTTTCTTGGGATAACTTACGGAATATACATGAATGTTTCCGGTTTCAGCTTTTGGTATCCCATGCTTATGAGTCTGACGATCTTCGGCGGCAGTCTGGAATTTTTGGCGGTCAGTATGCTGCTTGCTCCTTTTGCGCCGCTTCAGGTATTTTTTATGACGCTGATGATCCAGGCGCGGCATCTGTTTTACGGAATTTCGATGTTAGACAAATTCAAGGGCATGGGGTGGAAAAAGCCGTATCTGATCTTCGGAATGTGTGACGAAACATTCAGCATAAATTGCACTGCAAACATTCCGGACGATGTTGATCGCGGTTGGTTCTATTTCTTTGTTACGCTGCTCAACCACTTTTATTGGTTCAGCGGAGCAACTATAGGCGGACTTGTGGGAAGTTTGCTTAAGTTCAACACCGAGGGATTGGACTTTGTGATGACGGCAATGTTTACAGTAATCTTTACAGAGCAATGGCTGAAATCAAAACATCACGTCAGCGAGTGGGTCGGTATGGCGGCAAGTGTCGGCTGTCTTGCGGTCTTTGGAGCGGATAATTTTCTGATCCCGACGATGATCTGTATTTTGATTGCACTTACGGCTTTGCGAAAGACTGCGGAGAGGGAAACGGAGGCGAATGTAAGATGACGATATCGGAGCAAATGATCACTATTGCTATGTGTGTGCTCGGAACGATGATCACGCGTTTCCTGCCGTTTGCGGTGTTTAACTCCAAACGCCCCACTCCACGCTATATTCAGTATTTGGGCAAGGTGCTGCCCGGTGCGATCTTTGCTATGCTGGTAGTTTATTGTCTTCGGAATGTGTCGCTGTCAGGGGGAAGCCACGGTCTGCCGGAGTTGATCGCGATATTCGTGACGGTTGGGCTGCACCTTTGGAAAAGGCAAATGCTGTTGTCAATTGCCGGAGGCACGGTTTGCTATATGTTGCTGATACAATTTATATTTTGATGTTTTTTATGATTCCGACTGTCGGCGATGTGACGCTGAAAAAAGTTCGGAGCTGTTTATTCAAACTGACTGTTGTAAAGCGCGGCATATGCGCCGCCCTTGGCGATCAGCGCGTTGTGACTGCCTTGTTCGATTATGTTTCCGTGATCCATGAACAGGATACAGTCCGCGTCGCGGATAGTCGAAAGTCTGTGCGCTATTACAAAGGAAGTTCGTCCTTGCATGAGCAATGACATTGCTTTGCCGATCTCCGCTTCGGTTCTCGTGTCCACACTTGAGGTAGCCTCGTCGAGAATCAGGATCGGCGGGTCGCACAGGAACACACGCGCAATAGTTAGAAGCTGTCGCTGACCGACCGAGATATTTGCGGCGTCGTTATCAAGCATCGTGTCATAGCCCTGAGGCATTGTTTTGATAAAGTAATGGATCTTCGCCATTTCAGCTGCCGCCTCAATTTCGGCGCGTGTCGCGTTTTCCTTGCCGTAAGCAATATTTTCGGCGATTGTGCCGTTAAATAACCACGTGTCCTGCAAGACCATGCCGAAATTGCTTCGCAAAGTTTTGCGTGTCAGATCGGCTATCGTAATACCGTCAACGGTAATTTTACCGCTGCCGACCTCGTAAAAGCGCATGAGCAGGTTAACAAGCGTTGTTTTGCCCGCGCCCGTCGCTCCGACAATAGCGATCTTTTGACCCTGCTTTGCTGTGAAGCTGATGTTCTTCATGAGAATTTTATCGTGAGAATACCCGAAGCTTACATTCTCAAAGGTAACGACTCCTTTGGCACGTTTCATCGGAACAGGGTGCTCGGTGTCCTTTATTTCTTCCTTGTCGTCGAGAAATTCAAAGGTTCTTTCCGCAGAGGCAAACGCCGACTGCATGGAGTTTATCATATATGCCGCTTCGGTCAGCGGTTCTGAGCACATTCCCATGTATTGAAAATATGCCTGAATCGCACCGAAAGTCATAAAGCCTTTCACCATGCGAAAGCAGCCGATGAGCAGAATGACCATTTGCGAAAGCCTTGACAAAAAGCGGATGCTCGGATTGACGCTGTTTGTGAGAAAGTCGGTCCTTTCATTTGCTGCCGCTACGTCCTCAATTGCTTTGTTCATCGCGGCTGTGCTGCTTTCTTCATTGTTGTACGCCAGTATAACATTTCTGCCGGTGTAATATTCCTCGGCAAGTCCCGTCAGTACGGCGACTTTTTCCTGACGTTCGGAGGAAAGGTCAAGGTTTTTGTCGGCAACGATTTTTGTAATGCCGAAGCTGACCGCTGTAAAAGCAATGAAAATAAGCGTAAGGAGCGGGCTGAAATAAAACATGAACACGAAAGAACCGACGATCGTTCCGAGCGAGGTAATAAAACGCAGAAGTCCGGTTTGCAGAGTCTCGGAAATTTTGTCAAGGTCGCTTGTAACTTTTGAAAGTATTTCGCCGGGTTTGTTTCCGTCAAAAAACTTCAGCGGCAATTTGTGAAGCTTGTCGCTGATCTGTTCGCGCAACGTCAGGATCAGCTTTTCGGCAACGCTTGCCATAAGGAAAGCCTGAAAGAAATAGAATGCCGACTGAATAGCGTACATTATCGTTATCACGACAAGCTGTCTGCCGAGCGGTTCCCACGGAACGGCGAAATGACTGCCGTTTGCAACAGCGGTTTTGACTGTGACAATCAAAGAATCCATGACGTCCGCGCTGTAATAGGGAGTAAGTATATTTAGTACAGTTGATATTATGACGGAGAAAATTACAATGATCAGGCGTGATTTTTGATTTTTCAGTTGCCCGAAAAGGCGTTTTGCGGTTTTTAAGGCGTGCTTTGGCGCGTCTTTTTCAAAAAACGCGTTTTTTTCTTTATTGTCGCTCATCTTTCGGCTGCCTCCTTCGTCTGTGATTTAAAAATTTCCCTGTATACATCGCAATTTTCAAGCAATTCTTCATGCTTTCCGATGCCGACCGGTCTGCCTTCGTTCAGGACTATGATACGGTCGGCGTGCTGAATGGAACTGATCCTTTGCGCGATAATTACGATCGTCTTGTCGCTTTTTTCTTTCAGAAGGGCTTTGCGGAGCGCCGCGTCGGTCTTGAAGTCGAGCGCCGAAAAGCTGTCGTCGAAAATATAAAGTTGCGGATCTTTTACAATAGCACGGGCAATTGAAAGCCGCTGCTTCTGTCCGCCGGAAAAGTTCGTCCCGCCTTGCGACACATATGAATTCAGTCCGTCCGGCAGAGCGCGGACAAAATTTCCCGCCTGTGCGATATCAAGCGCGTGCAGCAGTTCAGCATCGGTTGCGGATTTGTTTCCGTAGCGGAGATTTTCGGCAATGGTACCCGAAAAGAGCCACGCGCGCTGTTGAACATATGAAACATTGTCGCGGAGCTGTCTTTGAGGCATATCGCGGATATCAACACCGCAGAGTCTGATGCTTCCGTCGGTAACATCGTTGAAACGAAGCATAAGCGACGCGACGGTGGATTTTCCGCTGCCCGTTCCGCCGATGACAGCGGTGGTCTCGCCTTTTTTGCAGACGAAATCGAGGTCTTGCAATGTGTATTCGTCGGAATCGGCATAGCGGAAAGAAACGTTTTCAAATGAAAGGACATTTTCATGATCCGTAAGCTCGATATCACTTTGCGTTTTGTCCTTTATCTGCGGATCGTACGACAGGACTTCGCCGATTCGGTTTGAGCACTCCATCGCGCGCGGAAACGAAAGGATCACAAACTGAGCCATCATCACGCTGAACAGCGCCATGATCGCATATTCAATAATTGCCGTAATATCGCCGACGCCGAATACACCGGAAACGATGCGGCTCCCACTGAGCCAATAGACAAGCACGACGAAAAGGTTGATTGAGAAATTAGTCAGTCCGTCAAGCCCCGCAAACATTTTGTTTGCCTTGACCGAGGTGGTTTTATAGTCGCGAAAAGCCGTGTTCAGACGTTCGGTCTCATGCTCCTGCTTGTTGAATGCGCGGACCACACGTACGCCCGTAATATTTTCGAGCAGGACCGTGCTCATTCTGTCGAGCAGTTTTTGCAGCTTACGGAAGAGCGGCGACGCGCTTCGCATGATAAAGTACGCGATAAAAACGATCAATGCAAGCACGGCAAGCAATATAAGACCGATAAATCTGTCCTTTGCAAACGACAGAACGATCGCTGTGACGAAGATGATCGGCACAGGGAGCATCATCTGAAAAATATTGACTACCGCAAACTGAATGGTCGCTACATCGGATACCGTCCGAGTGGTCATTGACGCTGTGCCGAAGGTCTGAAAATCATATACCGACAAATCAAGCGATTTTTTGTATATCTCCTCGCGTATATCCGCGCCGACTTTTGCCGCAAGTTTGGCGCAGACATATCCGCCGACGATCGCACCGATTCCGGCGAATACCGATGCGCTCAGCATTTTGATGCCGGTGGTCAAAAGCTCTTCAAAACCCGTGACCGCAGAAGAACCCTTATTCAGCATTTCGGCGGCGTAGGTGGGAATCAACATCATTCCTACCATATCCATAGCCATAAATAAAGCCGTGAAAATGCACAGCTTAAGGTGCGGTCTTAAAAACCGTAAAATCAATTTCATAAAAAAATTGCCCTCGTTTTCTTGACAGAAGTGTTTATGCTATGTTAGTATAAACTATATAGCAACTACACAGTCAAGAGGCGGGTGCAATGATTTCAAATAATTTTTTTACAATCTCCGATTTTGCCAAACTGATGGGTATAAGCAGGCAAACGCTTATATATTATGACCGTATCGGATTGTTCAAGCCTATCAAAACGCTCGGAAATAAGTATCGCCTGTATTCCGAAAGTCAGATAAACGTTATCAGTCTGATCTCCATGCTCGGAGAAATGGGCGTTCCGCTGAAGGAAATCAAGACGATCGTCGATAATATTTCACCCGACACCGCTATTGAAATACTGAAAAGGCAGCGGAATGAAGCGGAGGAAAAACTGCGCAGGCTCCGCATGCTTGAGAACATGATAAACTTGCGTATCGAGCAAATTACTTTCGGGAAAGCGGTTGCGGAAAAAACGACGCTGCCGTTTTCGGTCATGGAGATTAAAGAAAACATTCCGCTGTATGTCGGCGAAGAACTGAACTGCGCTATGGATGATATTGAGGATAATTTTATCATCGACTTTTATGCACGGTGCGAAAAGCTGAATTTTCCGCTGATATTTTCAAGCGGGCAGATGAAAAGCCGTGAAAACATTACGGCAGGCAAGACCGAAATTATTTCCAATATGTGCTTTACCTTAAAAGAGCCTGACGGTGCGAATGCCGTGATCCCGAAAGGACGGTACGCTGTCGGTTACGTACACGGCGATTACGGAGATACGGATAATACATACGGGGAATTGCTGTCATTTATAAAAGGAAAAGGACTTAAAGTTGTCGGAAACGCATATGAGGAGTATTTACTTGACGAGTTGTCGGAAAGCGATCCGCTTAATTTTATTATGAGGATAATGGTACAGGTTGAGTGAGGTCCAACGGCGTATCGGATATTATCTATCCGTTTTGCTTTTCAATGATCGACTTCAGCATTGCCGCAAACCCTTGCGGATCGCGTATCTGATACTGCATATGCTCGTATCCCTCAAACACGGGATAGTTGCCGTAGGGATAGGCGTTCATCACCGCCTGCCGGTATTTGAAATGCTCCTCTATGCTGCCGAACTCGAAATANNTCGCGTATCTGATACTGCATATGCCTAAACCCCTCAAATACCGGATAATTACTCTTTGGATAGGCTTTCATCACTGCATTGCGGTATTTAAAGTGTTCTTCCGCGCTTCCGAACGCAAAATATGTATCTTTTTGGAGGGCTTCAGACAAAGGCGGAAAAGGTTTGTCCTCCAGACTGTCCGAAAGCTGACGTCGCAGATTGCCGTATTTCAATGCTTTGCCCGCGGCAATGAAGTAGGGTTTAATTGCGTCGTCGTCGCACCACATGATCTT